>JBKPSU010000204.1:0-4349 GCA_046735135.1 Actinomycetota bacterium | reverse complement strand
GGCGTGGTCAGCGAAAGCGGGGCCAGCGTGCTCGACGTGGTGCACTCCCGCACAGCACCCAAGCTGGCACTGGACGAAGTTGAGGTGATGCTTACCGTCGAGACCCGGGGTCCGGCACACCGGGAGGAGGTGTTGGCCGCCCTGGGCGGCGCGGGATTCGTTGTCTCCGTCGAGGACAATTAGTGCCCGGCTGCCTGACGGCGGCCGTCTCCTCGAGCACGGAGCGGGGATGGGCCCGGTTTGAGTCCACAACACCCGCCGCTGTCCGCTACCGCGACTTCATGGGATGGATATGCCCTGGTATTCGGCGCAAGACTTCGTCGACGCTCTGCTGGCCGGGCGCCGGTTCGCCATTCTGGTGTACTACCCGCGGCGCGCCGACACCGTGTTCGAGACCTACAGGACGAGTGGCCGTAGGCTCGAGGTGATGGCCGCCAGCCATTGGTTGTTGGACATGACTGTGGACAGGGTGGTCCTGGCGATCCGGTACCTGGCCGGTGTTCGACCGCATTCAGTCGCTCAGCGCGTGCGGAAGCCGGGTTGCCGTGGAGGCCTTCACGAACGATTTCTTCAGCGCAGAGAGCTTCGCCCGTCGGGAGGCACAGGTCGAGCAGTACCGGGCGGTGGCAATCAAGCTGGGCGGCAAGGACCTCACCGAATCGGGCAATCTGCTTTACGGGGAGGAACGGACCGAGGTGACGGACTGGCTGCAGGCTCACGGGTGGAACGTCGTCGCAGCGACGACCGCCGAAGATTTGTTGGCCGGCAACAACCGCTCCGTTCCGGCTGACCTGGATGACGCCGTGCCCGACAGCCTGTTCGTGGAGGGCCGACTGCCCTAAGGCGGGTGCGCGCGACGTCTGTTGTGCTCGGTGAACTTGACGTTGATGCCATCACGTTGTTCGTTGTATTCACACGCCGCGCCACGTCGTTTTGCGTATTTTCGCGTTCCGAATCTACGCATGTCACGTGCGAGAAGTGTGGGTGGTTATGGGAGCTGAGACCGCAGGAACCGCGAAATTCGGCCGGGGTAGCCTGACCACATTCCTAATCAAGGCGAGGCTGGCGGTCCGATCCGAGTTGCTGTGCTTTCGCCGATCGCGTGGAGGACACCACCTCGGCATTACGGGCCGTGGGAGCAGTTCGCCTCGTTGCTCAGCGAGGGTCTGGTGGCGGCTGGCCACCACGTCACGCTGTTCGCCACCGCGGACTCGATCACCGCGGCCAGCCTGCACGCAACCGCGCCGTGTGGCTGGTCGGAGGATGCCACGATTGATGCCAAGGTCGCGGAGTGTCTGCACGTGGCCTCGGTATTCGAGCGCGCCGGCGAGTTCGACATCATTCACAACGGATTCGATTTCTTGCCGCTCACCTACAGCGATCTCGTCGCGACACCGGTGGTCACCACGATCCATGGGTTCTCGTCCGATCGGATCATCCCGGTCTATAAGCGCTACGACAGCACCACCGCGTATGTGTCGATAAGCGACTCTGATCGACACCCGGATCTGCACTACGCCGCCACGGTCCACCACGGCATCGATATCGACGGGTTCGCGGTCGATTCCAGTCCGGGTGAGCATCTACTGTTTTTCGGACGGATCCACCCCGACAAGGGCACCGCCCGCGCGATCGAGGTCGCCCGGCAATGTGGCCGTCGGCTTGACATCGCCGGGATCATCCAAGATGAGGAGTACTTCCGCAACGAGGTCGCGCCGCATGTTGATGGCAAGCGGGTGCGCTATCTCGGCGCTGTCGATGCTTCTGTGCGCGCCGAAGTGCTGGCGAGCGCGCATGCGCTGCTCCACTTGATCGACTTCGACGAGCCGTTCGGTTACAGCGTCGTCGAGGCGATGGCTTGTGGCACACCGGTTATCGCCAACTCGAGAGGCTCGATGGGTGAGCTGATCGCTCACGGGGTGACCGGTTTTCTGGTTGAGGACATCGATTCGGCGGTGGCGGCGGTCGCCTCAGCTGGCGAGGTCGACCGGCGCAGGATCGCCGAGTTGGCCGCCGACCGGTTCACGATTGCCGCCATGATCGACAAATACGTAGCGGTGTACCGCAACGTCATTGGCGATCGGACGTGACGCTGGGCACCCGACGCGATCCTGCTTGGTGGAAGTCTGCCGTCGTCTACCAGATCTATCCGCGGAGCTTTGCCGACTCGAACGGTGACGGCGTCGGTGATCTCGGCGGCATCATAGGGCGGCTGGACTATCTGCGGGCGCTCGGGGTCGACGTGATCTGGTTGTCACCGATCTACCGTTCGCCGCAGACCGACAACGGCTACGACATCAGTGACTACCGCGACATCGACCCGCTGTTCGGCACGCTGGCCGAATTCGACACGCTGCTCACCAAAGCGCACGACCTCGGCATGAAGCTGGTGATGGACCTCGTCGTCAACCACACCTCGGATGAGCACCGGTGGTTCGTCGAGTCACGGTCGTCCCGCGACGACCCGAAGCGAAGCTGGTACATCTGGCGGGACGCTCGCGACGGCGCCGAGCCGAACAACTGGGGTTCACTGTTCGGGGGATCGGCGTGGGCGTGGGAACAAGCCACCGGCCAGTACTACCTGCACCTGTTCGACCGTAAGCAACCGGACCTGAACTGGGAGAACCCGGAAGTGCGAAAGGCCGTCCACGACAGCATGCGGTGGTGGCTCGACCGCGGCGTCGACGGCTTCCGCATGGACGTCATCAACTTCATCTCCAAGGCCGAGGGACTTCCCGACGCACCGGCGATCCCGGGGCGGCGGTTCGTCAATGCCATGGACAAGTTCGTCGATGGGCCACACGTGCATGACTACATTGCCGAGATGACACGGGAGGTCTTCGCCGGCCGCGGCGGCGAGTTCATGACAATCGGCGAAATGCCAGGCGTCACACCCGAACAAGCGCGGCTGTACACCGATCCGGCTCGAGGCGAGCTGAACATGGTCTTTCAATTCGAACACGTATCCGTCGACCAGGGCCCAGCTGGCAAATTCGACTACATCGGTCTCGACCTGGTCGTCCTGAAAAATGCGTTCCATCGGTGGCAAGCTGCGTTGGCGAAAATCGGTTGGAACAGCCTGTATTGGAACAACCACGACCAGCCTCGCGTCGTGTCCCGATTTGGCGACGACCACCCCGACTATTGGGCTGCCTCGGCGAAGGCACTCGCGACCGTGCTGCACGGCATGCGTGGCACCCCGTTCGTCTATCAAGGCGAGGAACTCGGAATGACGAACTACCCGTTCCGGAATCCACAGGACCACAAGGACCTTGAGGCCGTGAACTACTACAACAGCGTCGTCGACCTCGGTGGCGACGAACGTGCGGCACTGGCCGGCCTAGCCAAGATGAGCCGCGACAACGCGCGCACACCGATGCAATGGGGCGCGGGACCAAGCGCCGGCTTCACCACCGGTGATCCGTGGCTGCCAGTCAACCCGAACTTCACCTGGCTGAACGCCGCAGCCCAGATCGACGCAGCTGATTCGGTGTTCGCGCACTACCAAGCTCTGATTCGCCTTCGCCACGAATTACCGATCCTGGTGGACGGGGACTTCACGCCGCTGATGGCCGAAGACCCGCAGCTTTGGGCGTACACGAGAACCATGCCGAACTCACGAATCCTCGTGATCGCCAACTGTGGACGTGATCCCCGGACCGTCGAACTCGGCCGAGAATGGATCGGCGCCGATCTGCTGCTGGGCAACCTTCCCGACGCACCCATCACGTCGATGTCGTCGTCGGTCGACCTGGCGGGCTGGGACGCGCGCATCTATTCCGTCCGCGCGAACTGATGCGCGGCAGTTTGGTCGGCCGCCAACGCAATTCGGAACCCAGGAGACAACGGATGTTCTTGGCGGTCTCGGCGTGGGTAATCCTGGGTCGGTGGTGAGGGCGGTCACGCATGAATGTGTAAACGGCTCCCTTGGTTGCCGGCCAGGAAGGGCCGACAGAGTCAAGTGCGCTTGCTGCATGATGCCACCGCGTGCGTAGGCGAGGGCCGCGCGGAGGCCCCTGGATTCACCGCCTGGCTCAAGATGCCCGCAGCGTTTTGTTTAGGTCGTCAGCAGATCCCGCCGTTGTGGCAATGCACACCACTAACACCATGGATTATGGCCGCGTTGTTGCCCGTCGCCACGGCGGTGTTGTTGCTGCCGTTCTCTACCAGAGCTGAACCGCCTTTAATGGCAATGGCCTTGTTCCCGCTCCCCGGCGCGAAGACGACGGCGGAGCTGGGGTCGAGCGAGCTACTACCGACCGCGACGGCCACGTTAGGGGGGGTACCCGGCGGGCTAGCTTGGGCGAACGCGCTAGCGGTGCCCTGGTGCTTCGTTTCGCCGTTGATCG
>JBKPSU010000203.1:0-27242 GCA_046735135.1 Actinomycetota bacterium | reverse complement strand
CATCATCTTTTGAAAACATTCTGGAACGGGCCGACAGGCTGGCGGGACCGACAGTTGCCCGACGGCACCATCATCTGGACCTCACCCACGGGCCACATTTATGTGACGTACCCGGGCAGTAAGCATTTGTTCCCCACCTTGTGTGAGCCCACCGCCACTCTCTGGCACGACGAACCCCCCGTCGTCGACACTAGCGGCGACCGCGGCGCGATGATGCCCAAACGCCGCCACACCCGCGCCCACAACGAAGCCAGAGCCATCGCCGCCGAACGCCGACTCAACGACGCCTACGTTGCCGAACGCAACAGACCCCCACCCTTCTAGGCGATGTGGAAGTCGCGGTCGTCAGGGCAGGCAAGCATTTCCGTCATCGTCTTGCGGTCGTACGGCCACAGGTCGATGTTGCCCTCATCGGTGAGATACCAGGAGTTGCACCCGGTGTTCCACACTGTAGGGCCGAGCGCCGCGGCGACATCGTCGTTGAACTTCGTCGTCGCCTGTTCGGTGACCTCGACGGTGTCGAAATCGCCATCGCGAAATCGCCGCAGCCACTGGGCGATATAGCGGGCAGTCAGCTCCGCGGAATATTGCAGCGACACCGAGCCGGTCGGCGAGTTGGGGCCGAGAACGGTGAAGAAGTTCGGGAATCCCGGAATGGCCGTCATGCGGTACGCCCGTGGGCCTTTGGCCCACGCATCGTCTATCTCGAGTCCGTCGCGACCGCGCAGGTTCATCGGCCGCATGTAGTTGTGGGCACGGAATCCAGTGGCGAGGATCAGAAGATCGACGTCGGTCTCGCCGCCGTCGGTCGTTCGGATGCCTTGCGGAGTGATCTGCGTTATCGGTGCGGTAACCAAGTTGGCGTTGGGCGCCTGTATCGCTCTGTAGTACGAGTCTGAAATGACTTGCCGCTTACAGAAGGGCTCGTAGTCCGGAGTGAGGCGGTCGCGCAGTTGACGATCTCGGATCTGGAAGCGCAGGCACCGACGCGCGTAGTTCTGAGTGAGCCGACGCTGCCAACTGGGGCTTATAGCGATATCGGTCAGAATGCGTGAGCCCCACAGCAATCCGTCATATAGGCGGCGGTGTACCGCTGGAAACCTCCGCAGGATGTTCCCGACAACCGCGGGCTGCTGTGCTCGCATAGGCGCCCAGATCACCCACTGCGGAGTCCGCACGAAGTGGGTGATGTGTGCTGCTTGGCGTTGCAGTGCAGACACGAGCTGCACACCGGTCGACCCGTTTCCGATGACGGCGATCTTGCGGCCGCTGGTCTCGATGTTGTCATCCCACCGCGCGCTGTGCACAACGTCTCCCGCGAATGTGTTGAGTCCCGGGATGTCCGGCGTGAAGGGGTGATGCAGCACGCCGGTTGCGGCGATGACGAAGTCGGCTTCCAGTTCTGCCCCGTCGGCGGTGGTGACCAGCCAGGTGGAACCGTTGAAGACGGTCGAGACGACTTCGGCGTTCAAGCGGAGGCGGTCGTCGAGGCTGAATTCCCCGACGACCTGGCGAAGGTAGCGCTGAATCTCACTGCCGGGGGCGAATATGCCGGTCCAGTCGGCCTTCGGCGCGAAGGAGAATTGATAAAGCTGTGAGGGCACGTCGCATGTCAGGCCGGGGTAGCGGTTCCAATGCCAGACTCCACCGACGTCTGCGCCCTTCTCCAGGATCGTGAAGTCGCGAAACCCCGCCCGCTGCAGCGTCACGGCGGTGGCGATGCCGGCGACACCCGCGCCGATGATGACGATCCTGGGGTCGCGACTCATCGTCGCCCCCGCGCCTGCGACTCGATCGTCACGTCGTAGGCTTCCCGCACGTCATGCTCGACCGACGTCAATGCCCGACGGTCTCCGATTGCCTTGCGCCCCAGCCTCATCAGCATGTCGGGTGTGACAGCGTCGAGAACGTCCCATGCCGCGAGATAGCGGGGTACGGCGATTTCGGCGCGCCGGCTGGCGACACTGCCGACGATCGCCTGCGCCACGTCGTGCGACTCCACCGTCGGTAGACCGTGGCCGAGGGGCACGCCCGATGCGAGCCGTGTCCGCACTGCGCTCGGCAGCACGGTGCTCACGCTGACGCCCTTGTCGCGGTACTCCTCACGGACCGCCGCCGACAACCCCACGGCGGCGAACTTACTGGCGTTGTAGACCGCCATGCCGGGAATGGCCAACTTGCCTGCCATGGACGCGACGTTCACAACATGGCCGCGTCCGCGGTCGATCATGTGCGGCAACACGAGTCGCATGCCGTTGACGAGTCCCCAGAGGTTCACATCGAGCGTTGTCCTGCTGACCGCATCGTCCTCCGACAGAAAGTCGCCGAGCGGCATGACACCGGCGTTGTTGACAAGAACATCGATGCGGCCGTGACGATCCATGACCTCGCGGACAAACGCGGCGAAGGAGTCGCCGCACGTCACATCGACGCTGAATCCGCCGACGCCGGGACATCCAGCGCCGTCGAGGTCGCCCGCACAGACGGTTGCACCTTTGGCGGTGAACAAGTCGGCCGTGGACTTTCCGATACCGCGTGCAGCGCCGGTGACCATGACGATTGCGCCGTCGACATCGATCCTGGGGTAGGCCATGTCGCCTCCTGTCCGTTCGAAAACCGACGGTATCTAGAGTCCGTTGGTATGTCAAAGGGGTAGAATGCCTGCATGGGCCGTATGAGCCGAGCCGAAAGCCAGGCGCAGACCAGATCGCAGCTGGTCGCCACCGCCAAGCAGATGTTCTTCACCGACGGCTACCACCCGACGTCGCTGGAGAAGGTCGCCGATGCCGCCGGCTACTCGAAGGGTGCGGTGTACTCCAACTTCCGTAACAAGGACGAGCTGTGCGCCGCGGTGCTCGACGAGATCCGGGCGCAACGATTCGCAGAAGTGCTCGAGGTGGTGGCGAAGCCCGACCGGTTCGAGGCACTGCGCGACTGGGCCGAACGCGTCATCGGCGACCCGGGGTGGACTCCGCTGGAGGCCGAATTCGCGTTGCACGCGCGGCCGAACGAGCAATTGCGCACCGAGCTTGCCGATCGGCTGGAGGGCATCATCGAAATGCTAGCCGACGGCGTGGAATCCGCCGACGACCTCGACCTCAAGATGCCGAGTCGCGAGGCGGCCACCGTCATGCTTGCCCTCGGGGTCGGACTCGGTCTGATGCGATCGATCGATCCGTCGATTCCTGTGGACGGGCTCGTGGACACGCTTCGGTTGGTGGCCGTACAACCCTTATAGCAACTGCCCGGTTCTGGCATGCTGGGTGCCATGACTGAGCCTCAGTTCGGTGGCACCGAGGGACCTCCGCCCTATTCACAACAGCCGCGGTATCAGCCGCCCCCTCCCGGCTACGCGCCGCCGCCCCCTCCCGGCTACGCGCCGCCGCCGCCCGGATATCCGCCGCCGGGGCAGTATCCGCAGGCCTACGTTGACCCCGCGGCCCCCTACGGCCGCCATCCGCTGACCGGTGAGCCGCTGTCCGACAAGTCCAAGACCGTCGGTGGGCTGTTGCAGCTGATCGGTCTGTTCGGTCTCGTCGGGATCGGGCGCATCTACCTCGGCTACACCGGTCTCGGTGTCGCGCAATTGATCGTCGGTCTGGTCACATGCGGCATCGGCGCAGTCGTTTGGGGCATCATCGACGCCATCCTGATCTTCACCGACAAGGTTCGCGACCCGGAGGGACGCCCCCTTCGTGAGGGAACCTAGCGCCGCCGCGGGCTCCAGAGCCAACAGCCGGGGGCGGCTGTATGGCGCACTCGGCACGGGAGCGGTCCTTGCAGGCGGCCTCGCTTATGTGGGCCTCGCCGACCCGCACGGACCCGACTTCGTCTTTCCCCCTTGCCCTTTCAAGCTCCTCACAGGGTGGAACTGTCCCGCGTGCGGCGGCTTGCGGATGACCCACGATCTCCTCCACGGTGAGCTGGCCGCTGCAGTCGTCGACAACGTCTTTCTGCTCGTCGGCCTGCCAGCGCTGCTGATATGGGTCGTCATGCGATGGCGTACTGGGCGGCCGATCATGACCATGCCCGCGCTCGCCGTGATCGCCGTTCTCGCGATCACCTGGACGGTGGTGCGGAACATGCCGGGGTTCCCGCTGGTTCCCACACTTCTCGACGGGTAGCCTCCCAGCTGCATGCGCACATCCGTCGACTCGCCGTCGCGTGACGGACACCGATCGGGACTATGCTGCGAAGTCGTGACTAGACGCGGAAAAATCGTCTGCACTCTGGGCCCTGCGACGAGTGAAGACCATGTTGTCAGGGCGCTGGTCGAGGCCGGTCTTGATGTCGCACGGCTCAACTTCAGCCACGGTGAATACTCCGATCACGAGGCCCATTACAAGCGGGTGCGCGCGGCGTCGGATGTGACGGGACGCGCGGTCGGCATCCTTGCCGACCTGCAGGGTCCCAAGATTCGCCTCGGCCGGTTCGCGGGTGGGCCCACCTATTGGGCGAACGGTGAAACGGTCCGGGTCACCGTCGACGACTGCGAAGGCACCCACGACAGGGTGTCGACCACCTACAAGCAGCTCGCCCGCGACGCGTCGCCGGGGGATCGGCTGCTGGTCGACGACGGCAATGTCGGTTTGGTCGTCGAGCACATCGACGGCAACGACGTGGTGTGCACGGTGACCGAGGGCGGACCGATCAGCAACAACAAGGGACTCTCGCTGCCGGGCATGAACGTGTCGGTACCCGCGCTGTCGGAGAAGGACATCGAAGACCTCGAGTTCGCCCTCCGGCTGGGCGTCGACCTCGTCGCGCTGTCGTTCGTCCGGTCGCCCGCCGACGTCGAGCTGGTGCACGAGGTGATGGACCGCGTGGGGCGCCGCGTCCCGGTGATCGCCAAGCTGGAGAAGCCGGAGGCGGTCGACAACCTTGAGGCCATCGTGCTGGCATTCGACGCGATCATGGTTGCGCGCGGCGACCTCGGCGTCGAGTTGCCGCTGGAAGAGGTTCCGCTGGTCCAGAAGCGTGCCATCCAAATGGCAAGGGAGAACGCGAAACCCGTCATCGTCGCGACGCAGATGCTGGAGTCGATGATCGAGCACTCCAGGCCGACACGCGCGGAGGCCTCCGACGTGGCCAACGCCGTGCTGGACGGCGCGGACGCAGTGATGCTGTCGGGTGAGACGTCAGTCGGCAAGTATCCGCTCGAGACGGTCAGGACGATGGCCCGCATCATCGCCGCGGTTGAGGACAACTCCGTGGTGGTGCCTCCGCTGACGCACGTGCCGAGGACGAAGCGGGGTGTCATCTCGTATGCCGCCCGCGACATCGGCGAGCGGCTGGACGCCAAGGCGCTTGTCGCCTATACGCAATCCGGCGACACCGTCCGCAGGCTGGCGCGGCTGCACACCCCACTGCCGCTGCTGGCGTTCACGTCACTGCCCGAGGTTCGCAGCCAGCTGGCACTCAGCTGGGGCACCGAGACCTTCATCGTCCCGCACATCCAAACCACCGACGGAATGATCCGGCAGGTCGACAAATCCCTGCTAGAACTCGGTCGATACAAGCGCGGCGACCTGGTGGTCATCATCGCTGGCGCACCACCGGGCACAGTAGGCTCGACCAACCTGATCCACGTACACCGGATCGGCGAGGACGACGTATAGCTAGGGGGAGCAGTGCCGCGGGGCGACTTCGAAGAGCTGCTGGCGGTACTCGAACTCAACCGCATCGACGACGACACCTTCGTCGGGTCGCATCCGAGTAAGAACCCGCCCCGCACGTTCGGCGGCCAGATGTTGGCGCAGGCGTTCGTGGCGGCCAGTCGCAGCCTGGGCCGTGACCTACCGCCAGGGGCGATCTCGGCGCATTTCATAGCGGGCGGCGACCCGGCCAAGGACCTGGAGTTCCACGTCGTCGCCCTGCGCGACGAACGGCGGTTCGCCAACCGCCGGGTCGACGTCATGCAGGGCAGTCAGCTGCTGACCACGGCAATGGTGTCGTTCGTCGACGGCGGCCGCGGACTCGAACACGGAATCGGACGGCCCTACGTGCCAGATCCCTTGTCGCTACCCAAGATCGACGATTTGCTTGCAGGCTACGAAAAGGTCGTGCCGCAGTTCGTCGAGGCGCTGAGACCGATCGAATGGCGTTACGCCAACGACCCGGCCTGGGTGCTGCGCGACAAGGGGGAAAGGCTCGACCACAACCAGGTGTGGCTCAAGGCCGATGGACCGATGCCTGACGACCCGGTGCTGCACACCGCCGCGCTGGTGTACGCCTCGGACACGACCGTGCTGGACTCCATCATCACCAGGCACGGCCTGTCGTGGGGATACGACCGGATCTTCGCGGCGACGGTCAACCACTCGCTGTGGTTTCACCGGCCGATCCGGTTCGACAAGTGGCTGCTGTACGCGACGTCGTCGCCGGTGGCGACCGAATCGCGGGGCCTGGGAACCGGGCATTTCTTCGACCACTCGGGGCAAATCGTGGTTACCGTGGTACAGGAAGGCATCATCAAGTATTTCCCGGATAGAGCAAAGGGATGAAGGCAGCAACTGGGCTTCGGGTTCGCGAGCGCGTCGTCGTTCACGTCGGCTCGCCGGCCGCCCGTTGGATCAGCGCGCTGGCAGTGCTCAGCCTGTCGGGGTGGCTGTTCCTCCTGCATAAGGATGTGGCTTGGTCGACGACCATCCTGGCGGCCGTCATCCTCATTGCGCGGGGCATCTTCCTCGGCAGGCCGGTGACCGCCGTGCATGCCACCGCGGCGTTGGTGGTGTGTATCGCCGGTGTCGCAATTGTGTTCCTGGCGTTCGATCTGCTCGGAAACCTGCTTGTAGTCATCTCTGCGATCGTGCTGATGTGGCCGACATCGGCGCGGCCGAACCCGGCCGATCTGCCGCGGGTCTTCGCGTTGGTGAACGCCACCACGGGAGACCCGTTGGCGCCGTTCGCGATGCAGGCGTCCAAGTGCTACCACTTCAACGCCGACGGCACCGCCGCTATCGCCTACCGCACCCGGCTGGGGTTCGCGGTGGTCAGCGGTGATCCGCTCGGCGCCGATTCCCGATTCGCCGCCCTGGTGGCCGATTTCGCGGCGATGTGCCACACCCGCGGCTGGCGGATCGTCGTCCTCGGCTGTAGCGAGCGGCGGGTGAACCTGTGGTCGAATGGGACCACCGTCGGCCAGAAGCTGCACGCCGTGCCCATCGGTCGTGACGTGGTCATCGACGTCGCGACCTTCGACATGGTGGGGCGCCGATACCGGAATCTTCGTCAGGCCGTTCAGCGCACCCACAACTCTGGTGTCACCACCGAAGTCGTCGACGAGCAGAGCCTGAGCGACGGCCTGCTGGCCGAGCTGAGCGAGGTGGTGTTCGCATCGCCGAGGGGATCCCGTACGGAGCGCGGCTTTTCCATGGCGCTCGACGGCGCGCTGGAGGGCAGGTATCCCGGCGTCGCACTGATCGTTGCGCGCGACAGGGACGGCCGCGTGCAGGGATTCCACCGCTACGCCACCGCGGGGCACGGCACTGAAGTGACACTCGACGTGCCGTGGCGGCGCCCCGGTGCGCCGAACGGTATCGACGAACGGCTGTCGGTCGACATGATCGCCGCGGCGAAAGAGCAAGGCGCTCAACGACTCTCGCTGGCCTTCGCCGCCTTCCCGGAGGTCTTCACCGACAAGCACCGCAACCTGCCGAGGAGTCTCGTCTTCACAGCCGTGCACCTCGGCGACCCGCTGATCGCGCTGGAGTCCCTGTACCGCTATCTACGCAAGTTCCACGCGCTGAGCGATCGCCGGTACGTGATGGCAACGCTGACGCAAATCGTGCCGCTGCTGATCGTGTTGTTGTGGCTCGAGTTCATCCCGCGGCGGCGACACCTGACTAGGGCGTCGGTTGCGGAGGCGTCGTGATCGTGACGCTGAACTTGTCCTCGACGCGCTTCTGGAACTGGTCCGCGCACCGCTGAGCGGCTTGCTGGTCTGAACCGGCCTTCGACAGGCAGTCGACGTAGTCGGTGCCTCCCACCTCGTCGAAGACCCCGTACCAGATCGGGATGAAGACCAGTCCCAGCACGATGGCAAGGATGCCGAGCACGATGCCCGCGATCGCGATCCCGCCGTTGGTGGCTTCTCCGCGCTTGACGCGGCCGCGCGCGACGAAGCCGATGATCACCGCGACCAGTCCCAGCACGATGCCGCCGAAAACGGTCCAGCAGAACACCAGGCCGACGATCGCCACGATCAGTGCCGCGGTGCCCAGCCCGTTCTTCGGCCCGATCGGCGGCGGGGTGAAGCCCGAATACGGCTGCGGCGGGGGTGGCGGGTAGCCACCTGGGTAAGCGCCGCCAGGAGGTGGTTGATATGGATGCTGCGGCGGTTGATACGGCTGCTGTGGCGGCTCTGTCATGACGCCGACGGCGCCGCAGGCGCGGCGGGTGGCGCCGGCGTGCCGAGCGACTTGGCTGCCTTCCGGATGCCGAACGCGGTGACGACCTCGAAGACGCCGATGATGACCAGGCAGACACCGGCGACTATGGCCAGGGTGATGATCGATTCAAACGGTGAGGCGATCACCACGACGCCGGCAATGAGGCTGATCACGCCGAGGAAGATCTGCCAGCCGCGGCCCGGGAGAGTCGGGTCGCTGATGGCGGCCACTGTGGTCGCGACACCGCGGAACACGAACCCGACGCCGATCCAGATGGCGAGGAGCAAAATCGCATAGCCCTCGCCGAAATGGCGAAAGGCGAGCACGGCGAGGATCAGGGCGGCCGCACCGCTGATGAACAGCAAGATCCTGCCGCCCGCCGTTACGTGCAGGCTGAAAGCCATGATGACCTGGGCGATGCCGGTCACCAGCAGATACGCACCGAACACGATGGCGGCGACGAGGATCGAGATGCCCGGCCACGCAAGCACGATGATGCCGAGGATCACCGCCAGCAGTCCGGACACCAACTCTGACTTCCACAGGTGTGGCAACAGCCCGGGGGGCGATTCGATAGTCATGATCAAAGTGTTTCACAGCGCTAACCGGGCGGATAAGCCTTTGCAAGCAACACGCGGGAAATTCGGCGCGACAGGACAATAAGCGGAAGCGCGGCGCAACGACGTCTTCGTGGTTAATGTTCCTTGCGTTAACCGCCCAACCAGAAAGTAGAGGCAACCGTGTTAGGTGGATGTGAAATCCGTCGGGGGAAGGTGTGGCGCGTCGCTGCGATGTTTGCGGTGGCAGGCACACTCGCCGTTTCAGGCTGCTCGGCCGGCAGCGATTCCGGGTCGAGCGGGGCGACGAGCGCGACGTCGGGGAAGACCGCGGAGAAGGTCGATGCGATCGCGAACACCGTGCCCGAGGAGATCAAGTCGTCCGGAAAACTGGTCGTCGGCGTCAACATTCCCTATACGCCCAACGAGTTCAAGGATCCGAGCGGCAAGATCGTCGGCTTCGACGTCGATCTGATGAACGCGGTCGCCGCGACGCTCGGCCTGACGGCGGAATACCGCGAGGCGGACTTCGCGAAGATCATCCCGTCGATTCAGGGCGGCACCTTCAATGTCGGGATGTCGTCGTTCACCGACACCAAGGAACGCGAGGCCACAGTCGATTTCGTCACCTACGGCTCAGCGGGAATCCTGTGGGCGCAGCGTCCCGATAACCCAATCGACCCGACCAACGCCTGCGGCAAGAAGGTCGCTGTGCAGGCCACGACGACAGAGGAGACCGACGAGCTGCCCGCCAAGAGCAAGGCGTGCACGGACGCGGGCAAGCCTGCGATTCAAATCGTTTCGTTCGACGGGCAGGACGCGGCCACCAACGCTGTGGTGCTCGGTCAGGCCGACGCCATGTCGGCGGATTCTCCAGTGACCTTGTACGCCATCAAGCAGAGCAACGGAAAGCTGACGCAGGCCGGTGAGATCACCGATGCCGCGCCGTATGGCTGGCCCGTGAAGAAGGGCTCGCCCCTGGCCCAGTCGCTGAAGCAGGCACTGGAGCATCTGATCGAGAGCGGCAAGTACAAGGAAATCGCCACCAACTGGGGCGTCGAAAAGGTGATGATTGACAAGCCGGTCATCAACGGCGCAATCAACTAAGTTCGGGATCCGACCATGACTGATGTCGACACGCCGCCAGCCACCTCTCCAGCCGCGATCGATGCCGTTCCGCTGCGTCATCCGTGGCGGTGGGTGGCGGCGGTCGTCATCATCGTTTTGTTGGCGCTTTTCCTCTACGGCGCTGCCACCAATGAGGCGTACAGATGGCACATCTTCGCGAAGTACGTCTTCAACGAGCGGGTGCTGTCGGTCGGACTGGTCAACACGCTGCAGCTCACCGTCTATTCGATGGTGCTGGCGATCGCACTCGGCGTTCTCCTCGCGGTGATGCGGTTGTCACCGAATCCGATTTTCACGTCGGTGTCGTGGGTGTACCTGTGGATCTTCCGTGGCACCCCGATCTATGTGCAGTTGGTGTTCTGGGGGCTGATCCCGACGATCTATCAGCACATCCAGTTGGGCATACCGTTCGGGCCGTCGTTCTTCCATCTCAACCTGCAGGCGTTATCCATCCCGTTTCTGTTGGCGATCCTCGGACTGGCGCTCAACGAGGCCGCCTACATGGCCGAAATCATCCGCGCGGGAATCAGTTCCGTGCCGGAGGGCCAACTCGAGGCGTCGACGGCGCTGGGCATGTCGTGGGGGATGGCAATGCGCCGCACCGTGCTCCCACAGGCGATGCGGGTGATCATCCCACCGACAGGCAACGAAATCATCAGCATGCTGAAGACCACATCGCTGGTGACGGCCGTGCCGTTCACCCTGGACCTGTACGGCATCACCTCCCGCGAGATCGCAGCCCGCGAGTTCGAGCCGGTTCCCCTCCTGTTGGTGGCGGCGTTCTGGTACCTGGTGGTCACAAGCCTCTTGATGGTCGGCCAGTTCTACCTGGAGCGGTACTTCTCAAGAGGGATCTCGCGCAAGCTGACCACGAAGCAACTCGAGGCATTGGCCAAGGCGCAGCAGATCGGTGAGGCGGGGCACGTATGACGACAACAGAAGAATCCAAGCCGATGGTGCTCGCCGAGAGCGTTTGCAAGAACTTCGGCGCCCTGCGTGTGCTGAAGGGAATCACTCTCGAGGTCGGCAAGGGCCAGGTGCTGGTAATGGTCGGCCCGTCGGGCTCGGGCAAGTCGACGTTCCTACGCTGTATCAACCATCTGGAGCAGGTCAACGCGGGGCGGCTGTATGTCGATGGTGATTTGATCGGCTACCGCGAAAAAAAACGGGGTGACAAGCTGTATGAAATGCCGCCCCGTGACGCCGCCAAGCAGCGCCGCAACATCGGCATGGTGTTCCAGCACTTCAATTTGTTTCCGCACCGGACGGCGCTCGAGAACATCACCGAGGCCCCCATACACGTGAAGGGCGTCAAGCGGGGTGACGCTGTGGAGCGTGCCCGGGACCTGCTGAATCAGGTGGGATTGTCGGAAAAGTCGGACGCCTATCCCGCGCAGCTGTCCGGTGGCCAGCAGCAGCGGGTCGCGATTGCCAGGGCGCTGGCGATGAACCCCAAACTCATGCTGTTCGACGAACCCACTTCGGCGCTTGACCCGGAGCTGGTCGGCGAGGTCCTCGCGGTGATGAAAAAGCTTGCGGAGGAAGGCATGACGATGGTGGTGGTCACGCACGAAATGGGGTTCGCCCGGGAGGTCGCCAACCAGCTCGTGTTCATGGACGGCGGCGTCGTCGTGGAGAGCGGGCCGCCCCGTGAGGTGCTCGCCAACCCGAAACATGAACGGACGAAGGCGTTCCTGTCCCAGGTGCTCTGACCCTCATGCCGGCAACCACACCGGATCCGGTATCCCCGCTGTGGCGGGCGGCGCAGGTGTTCCGGTTGCTCAGCTGTATCTACGCGCTCGGCTTCCAGATTGCCATCAACGACGATCTGGAGCGGCCCGCTGTCGGCTGGCTGCTGTTCGCGGTGCTAATCGGCTGGAGCGTCGCCTGTGCCGTCGCCTATCTCAGGGGGTTCGGCCGCAGGATCGCATGGGTGCTGGCCGAACTCGTGGTGGTGGCCGCCTTGGTGCTCTCCACGTTCTACGTCGCTTCCGAGCAGTGGGCACTGAACAACCAGAGCTGGCCGACCACGCTGTGGGCCACCAATGCCACTATTTCGGCTGCCATCCTGCTCGGCCCGATCTACGGCATGCTCAGCGGCGTCGTGGTTGTCGCGGCCAGTACCGCCGTGAAGGGCGTGCTCAACTACGACCTCGGCCGCAATGCGACGGTGGTGATCGAGCTCGCGGTGGGACTGGGCGTCGGCATGGCCGCGCTCACCGCGCGGCGCTCGCACGCTGAGCTGGAGCGCGCTGCGCGGCTGGCCGCGAGGACCGAGGAGCGCGAGCGGTTGTCCCGTCAGGTGCACGACGGTGCGATCCAGGTTCTTGCGCTGGTGTCCCGGCGTGGCCGCGAGATCGGTGGCGAGACAGCGGAACTGGCCGAGCTGGCCGGCGAGCAGGAGCGCGCGCTGCGGCGCCTGGTTAGTTCATCGGACGCCGAGCACGGGGTGGGGGAGCGCGCCGATATCGGCGCCCTTCTGCGGGCGAGGGCATCCGATCGGGTGTCGGTGAGTGTGCCCGCAGACCCGGTGTTTTTGGATGCCGCTGTCGCCGAAGAGCTGGCCGCCGCGGCGGGCAATGCACTCGACAACGCGACCGCCCACGCAGGAGCCGACACGAGGGCCTACGTTCTGCTGGAGGACCTCGGCGACTCGGTCACGGTGAGCATTCGAGACGACGGCGTCGGCATCCCGGACGGCCGGCTTGAAGAGGCCGTCGACGAAGGCCGTTTTGGAATTGCGAAATCGATTGTGGGGCGGATGGATTGGCTTGGTGGCAGCGCGAAGCTGAACACCGGGCCGGGATGCGGGACGGAATGGGAACTGACGATACCCCGACGGTGATGGTCGTCGACGACCACCCGATCTGGCGTGACGCGGTCGCGCGCGATCTCGCCGACGACGGCTTCGACGTGGTGGCGACGGCCGACGGTGTGGCGTCGGCACGCAGGCGGGCAGCCGTCGTGAAGCCCGACGTGGTCGTGATGGACATGCGGCTGCCCGACGGGGACGGCGCTCAAGCCACGGCGGAAGTGCTCACCGTGTCGCCTGCGTCGAAGATCCTGGTGCTGTCCGCCTCCGACGAAAGGGACGACGTCCTGGAGGCGGTCAAGGCAGGAGCCACCGGATATCTGGTGAAGAGCGCATCCAAGGCAGAGCTCGGCGATGCCGTCCGTGCGACCGCTGACGGCCGTGCGGTGTTCACGCCGGGCCTGGCCGGATTGGTGCTGGGGGAGTATCGACGCATCGCGCAGGGCCCCGACTCCAGTTCGGCGCCAAGCCTGACCGACCGGGAGACCGAGATCCTTCGTCACGTCGCGAAGGGCCTCACCGCCAAGCAGATCGCCACGCGGCTGTCGCTGAGCCACCGCACCGTGGAAAACCACGTGCAGGCCACCTTCCGCAAGTTGCAGCTGGCCAACCGGGTCGAGTTGGCCCGCTACGCCATCGAACACGGCCTGGACGAATAGCGGTTGCCCGGCCGAACTGCGTAGTCCTACTCATCCGCGGGCCCCGTCGGCGTTGCGACCATACCGGCATGACCGCACCGCATCACGCCGTCGTCACCCGCCTCTCCGCAGAGTTCGCCGCAATGTCGCAACAACTGGCCCGCGTCTCCGCCGACCTCACTGAACTGGATCGCCTGCTGGCTCAATCGGTGCCGCAGCGGGCACCGATTGAGCAGCCGTACGTGCCGCCCGTCGCGTACTGCCCGCCGCCCGTGCCGGTTGCTCCTCCTCCGCCGCCTCCGCCACGTCCCGTCGCACCCCCGCACCCTCCCGTCGCGCTTCCGGCGCCGCGTGACGCGAACTGGATCGGCAAGGTGCTGGCCGTCGCCGGTGTTGCGGTCACGCTGATCGGCGTCGTTCTGCTCCTCGTCCTCGCCGCGCAGGCAGGCATCCTGCGGCCCGAGATCCGCGTCGGTGCGGGCGCTCTGCTCGCCGGGGCTCTGGTTGCCGTAGCGGCTCGGCTGAACACCCGCCCCGGCGGCAGGATCGGCGCAATCGCGTTGGCGGCGACCGGCATTGCCGCGGCGTACATGGACGTCATCGCCGTCACGACGGTCTACGACTGGGTGTCCGCGCCCTTCGGCCTGGGGATCGCGGCTGTGATCGGCGGGGGCGGGCTCACGCTGGCCCGGCGCTGGGATTCGCAGCATCTCGGTCTGCTGGTGCTTGTGCCGCTTATCGTGCTCGCGCCGATCGTCACCGACGGCATCACGATGTTGTTGATCGCCTTCATGCTTGCCATCTCGGCCGCATCCCTGCTCGTTCAGCTCGGCAAGAACTGGATCCTGTTGCACGCGGCCAGGATCGCCGCCTCGACCCTCCCGCTGCTCGTCGCTCTGGTGGCAGCCCGGCTCGGCGACGGCAACGAAGCCTGGCTGGCCGGCGCGTGCGGCATCGCGACCGTGCTGGCGATCGTCGGCGCGCTGATCCTGCTGCCGTGCACCAACAACAAGGTCGTCATTGCGCTGTTGACCACGGCAGGCATGTTGCCGGTGCTGTCCGCATCGATCGCTCTTGCCCCGGTGGTCGCCGCGCTGATGGCCGCCGCTCTTGCCGGGACTCTCCTCGCGATCGTGCTTGTCGCCGAACGCATCCCCGGTGTCACGAAGACCGTCCGGCAGATCTGGTCGGCGGCATCGGCGGCGGCTGCTCTCATCGCGGTCACGGTCGCCTTCGACGGCGAGGTCGCGGCGCCGCTGATCCTGGCGATGGCCGCCGTTGTCGCCGTGGCCGGTCGCCGCGACGACGTCGCACGGTTCGTGGCGATCGGGTTCGGCGTCGTCGGCGGCCTGCTCTACGTCAGCTATGCGCCGCCCACGTCTCTGATGCGCGCCACCCTGATGTCCACCGCCGACGCCCTGTCGGTCCTCGCGTCGAGCATCCTGCTGATCGCCGCCGTCGTTGCGATCGTGCGGTCGTGGATCGGCCGAGGTGTGGTGGACAGCGATGCCGTCCGGGTTCTGCTGGGCTGCCTGGCGCTGGTCGTTGTCTACGCCGTCACCACGTTCACCGTCACGGCCGGGGTGCTGGCCGGTGGCGACGACGGTGGATTCTTCGCAGGCCATATGGCCGCGACCATCTGCTGGATCGCCATGGCCGCCGCGCTCTTCGTGTTCGCCGCGCGGCGCGCTCGCGACGACCGGCCGTTGCCGATCGCCGGTGGTCTTGCGTTGGTCGCTGGCTCGATGGCCAAGCTGTTCCTGTTCGACCTCGGCACGCTGGATGGGATGTTCCGCGTCGCAGTGTTCATCGTCGTCGGCCTGGTCCTGCTCGGAATGGGGGCGGGTTACGCCCGGCTGCTGGCGCAGCAGGATCAGCAGGGAGTGTGACGTCACTCACTGCCTAATCTGGAGTGATTCCAATTTAGGGTTTCGTTGGACTGCTCATGGGCACACAAACATCGCATCGTCGTACCGAAGCCGAAATCCAGAATTTCCAGGCGTCGACCGGGCTCAGCGCGAATCTGCAACGCGTCCTGGTCGACCTCGTCGAGCTTCATCTGCAGGGCAAGCAGGCGCACTGGAACGTCGTCGGAACCAACTTCCGCGACCTTCACCTGCAACTCGACGAGCTCGTCGACTTCGCACGCGAGGCAAGCGACACCGTCGCCGAGCGGATGCGGGCAATCGACGCGGTTCCCGATGGCCGCTCCGACACCGTGGCCGCAGCCACGTCGCTGCCGCTGTTCCCGGCCTACGAGCACGGCACCCAGGAGGTCGTCAACCTCGTCACCGCGCGGGTGTACGCGACCGTCGACACCATCCGCACCGTGCATGACTCGGTCGACGACGAAGATCCCAGCACCGCAGACATCCTGCATCAGCTCATCGACGGGCTGGAGAAGTTGGCCTGGCTGATCAAGTCGGAGAACCGCAAGGTCTGAGCGCCTGCATTGTTTCCGATCTGCCGGGTACTCCACCGGCGTGACCGTGACTCGAGATATTTCTGCCCCACGCCGGCAGGTGTGGGATGTGATGGCAAACGGCTGGACCTACTCGCAGTGGGTCGTCGGCAACAGCCGAATGCGCGCAGTCGACCCGGACTGGCCTGCCCCGGGCTCGACGATCCGGCATTCGATCGGCGTGTGGCCGTTGGTGATCAACGACGAAACGGTGGTGGAGAAAAGCGTTCCGCTCGAGGAACTCGTACTGCACGCCAAGAGTGGGCCGTTCGGCGGGGCTCGAGTCATTCTGCGGCTCAGTGACATCCCCGATGGCTGCCGGGTTGAGATGGAGGAGTTCCCCGTCAGCGGGCCCGGCGCCGTTCTGCCGAGCCGGATATCCGATCTTGCCGCATGGCCGCGCAATCGCGAGACGCTGTGGCGCCTCGGCGCGCTGGCCCAACGGCTCACGCCTGCTGAGCTGACGGACCGCTGACCGACTCGAACTGCGCGTCCGGAGGGCTGTCGCCGTTGCGCCTGCCCACCAGATACCAGGTGTGCATCAGGCCCTTGCCCTTGATGTCGACCTTGCCTCGCTCCTCGAGCAGGTAGTCGTCCTTGAGCCGCTCATATACCGAGTGTGGCACCTGAATCCGGCCTTCGACATCGGTGGATTCCATCCGTGATGCGACGTTCACCGCGTCGCCCCACACGTCGTAGAAGAACTTGCGTGAGCCGACCACGCCCGCGACCACCGGGCCCGCGGCCAGGCCGATGCGAAGCGGAACCTCCCGGCCCTGCGGGTCTTTCAGGTCCGCGACGGCATCGGCCATGTCGAGGGCGAGGCAGGCGAGCGCCTGCAGGTGGTCCGAGCGTGGTTTCGGCACACCACTGACCACCATGTAAGAGTCGCCGCTGGTCTTGATCTTCTCCAGACCATGCCTGTCGACAAGCGCGTCCAGATCGGTGTACAGCGTGTCGAGGAATCGGACCAACTCGGTGGGCGCGGTGTCGCTGGCCCGCTTCGTGTATCCGGCGATGTCGGCGAACAGGATCGAGGCGTCGTCGTACTTGTCGGCGATGATGGTGCGCGTCGGATCCTTCAGGCGGCTCGCGATGGATGCGGGCAGGATGTTTTGCAGCAGCGACTCGGATCGCTGGTACTCGGCCTCCATTGCCTTTTCCGCACGGTCGATCTCGCGCATCGCATAGAACACCGTCGCCACGATCATCACCGCCGAGAAGATGGCCGAGCTGACGAAACCGACAATGAGCGTCCACGACGGGCCAAGGCCTCTGTCGTTGGGAACGAGGAATTCAAGGGCGATCGTGGCGGCGACGCCGAAAGCCACGATCGTCGACGCCAGGACGATGCGTTCGATTCCGAAAACAAGCACCACGAGGGTCGCTGAAACAAGGAAGTAGAACTGCAGGCCTGAGCCCGTCCCGATGGTGTAGCAAATGAATCCGACTGTCACATAAGCGAATACGAAGAACGTCAGTGGCGCGATCAGCTCGCCGAACCTGTAGAGCAACGGAACCGCCAGAAAGACCGCCCCGAACAGAAGGTTGAGCATTCCGAGCCACCAAACCCGGCCGCCCACGAACAGTTGAAAGATCCCGAACGCCACACAAATTGCGGCGCCGATCCAGGTCGCGATCTTGAGGACGCGAAGCCTGCTCGAGACGCTCTCGGCATAGAACTGCGTCCGGGCAGGCACGGGGTTCTTCAGTGCCAGCTCAGGGATGCAGACCGGTCGCGCCTTGCGGCCCATGGCAAGAGCCTACTTCGCGGGGTCCGCCTAAAACCCAGCGATTTCGCGACCGGCGCACAAGAAACCGCAGCCCAAGAAGTAACGGATGCGACAATTTGGGGCTGCGTTGTAAAGTATTGCCCTCTCGTTCGATATACGTGGGGGCCGATTCGTGGAGCGGACGTGGGTACGTAGCGCGGCGTTCAGCTGTGCGTTCGCCTGCGGGGCATTGGTAGTCGGCCCCGGCATGACCGCTACCGCGGTCGCGCACGCCGGACTCTTCGGCATCGACTTCTTCGGGCACGACGACAACAAATCCAGACAGCACCATCCCCGGCCGGGCTCCGATGCAGCCGCACAGGAATCAGGCGCACAGGAATCACGAACGACGGCAAGTGTCGCGGCGGCCGGGGAAGGCCCGCCGGTGGCGAAAATCGGTAGCGAACCCGTCAGCGCGAGCCGTGCCAGCGCTCCGCAAAGCCTCGCCGCCACCAGCGCTCCAGAAAGCGTGACCGCCGCGAGCGCCCCCGAGAGCCTGAGCCGCATCAACGTTCCCGAGAACCTGAGCCGCGGCGGCGGCGGCGGAGGCGAGGTGCCTCGCAGCTTCGGCCAGGGCCGCGCATCGAACCTGCCGCCGGTGCCGACGGCTCCGGAGACGCGCAGCGTAGTGATCCGAGGCGTGCCAGAAGGCGCACCCGCGCCGTTATTCGTGCCCAGGGCACCCGTCACCGTTCCGCTGGCCGCTCCGCCGCCTGCCCCGCCGGCCGTTGAGGGACAGCTCGCGCCCGCCGCGCCCCCGTCGCCGTCGCCGTCGCCCCGATCGCCTCTTGCGAAAATCCCAGGTGTTCCGATCATCTCCGGTGCCGGAGAGCTGCCAGGCTCCTTCCGGGCGGGGTACGCCGAGTACCTGAGGTCCGCCAGCACGAGCGACCTCTTTTTTGCGGCGTTGCCCGGCGTCGCGGGGATAGCCGGATTCACCCTCGTGGGCGCCTTCGCGGGATTCCGCCGGGCCCGCGGCGTGCAGAAGGCTCTGTTGACGCCCGTACCTACGCGCGTGGTGCTGTGAAAAATATGTCCAGTAATAAGGCCTGGTGGTGCCGAGCAGGGGATGTCCCGGTGATGCTATCCGTCGGCTGACGCTTGAACGGAATCTGAAGAGCATGCTGGACCGTCGACGCGAAGCGCTATCGCTGCGGAGCGGCGCAGCTTCGCTGCGATTGTGGCGCGCGCCGACCAACAGCATGGGTGATCGCCTGTGGTGCAGTTGTTGTAGGACCATTGATCATCGGAATCGCGGTAGCCAACGCGGGCCTCGGCATCGGGGGTCCCGATATCGACGTCGTCGGCGTCGACTGACGGGCATCAAGAAATCGCACAGCACGACCGGACGGGATCCGAGCCTGGCCGCGGTGTCGACCGCGCCCACTGCTAAAAAATGTCTTCGTCATCCGCGCGCGGAGTATCTGCGATCGGCCACCAGCAGCGACCTTCTCGTCGCCGCATTGCCAGGGGCCGCGGGAATCGCAGGGTTCACCCTGATCGGCGCATTCGCGGGATACCGTCAGGCCAGCGCCGTGCAGGCAGCCCTGCTGGCGCCGGTGCCGACAAGGGTCCTGCTGTAACGAGTGCCCTCGGTGGGATTCGAACCCACACTGTCTGGGTTTTGAGTCCAGTTCCTCTGCCAGTTGGGATACGAGGGCGCGTGTCGCGGCTTCCCACCATAGAGGATCCCCCGAGGTCGCTGACTCGGCCCGCGACGGCCACAATGGCATCCATGACCGGCTCAACGACTGGCGCTGCCAAGCTGCACCGTGTTCTTGTCGCAGAGGATGAAGCGCTCATCCGCCTCGACCTGGCCGAGATGTTGCGTGAGGAGGGCTATGAGGTGGTCGGTGAGGCCGGCGACGGGCAGGAAGCCGTGGAGCTGGCGGAGAGCCTCAAACCCGATCTGGTGATCATGGACGTCAAGATGCCGCGCCGCGACGGCATCGACGCGGCCTCCGAGATCGCGAGCAAGCGCATCGCCCCGATCGTCATCCTCACCGCCTTCAGCCAACGCGAACTCGTCGAGCGGGCTCGCGACGCAGGCGCAATGGCCTACCTCGTCAAACCGTTCTCCATCACCGACCTGATACCCGCCATCGAAGTGGCGGTCAGCCGATTCAGCGAGATCAGCGCCCTCGAAGAAGAGGTGGCGACGCTGTCGGATCGGCTGGAAACGCGCAAGCTCGTCGAACGCGCGAAGGGTTTGCTCCAGAGCAAGCACCAGATGACCGAACCCGAGGCGTTCAAGTGGATTCAGCGGGCTGCAATGGATCGCCGAACGACCATGCGGCGCGTTGCCGAGGTTGTGCTGGAGACACTCGATGCTCCCGAGGACGCCGCGCCGACGAGCTAGCAATACACGGAAAACGCGCACTAGGGCCATGCGTTGGCTATGTTCTACCCTGCCGAGGAAAACTTTGACCCGGAGGTGAAACGTGCGCGGTCGCGTGGCACGGAGTGCACTCGCACTCGGTAGCGCAGGACTCGTGGTACTCAGCTTGGCTGGCTGCCAGCAGAAGAAGCCCGACGAGGAGAACGCCCAGACCAACCTGAAGATCGTCGAGCAGGTTCAGATCGACGAGAACGGTAAAGAGGTCAAGGCGACGGAAGGCGCCGCGCCTGCCGACCCCGCCGGGGACGGAAAGGCCAACTGCCCGCCGGTGTCGATCGCCATGGCGGGCGCGCTGAACGGCCCGGACGCCGCGCTCGGCATCAACATCAAGAACGGCGTCCAGCTCGCCATCGACAAGCACAACGCCGCCAACCCCGGCTGCCAGGTTCAGCTGAAGCCGTTCGACACCGAAGGCGACCCGCAGAAGGCGACCGCGATCGCACCGCAGATCGTCGATGACCAGTACACGATCGGCCTCGTCGGCCCGGCGTTCTCCGGAGAGACGAAGGCCACCGGTGGCGTGTTCAACCAGGCAGGACTGGTCGCCACCACGGCGTCGGCGACGAACCCGACGCTGAGCGAGAACGGCTGGAGGACCTTCTTCCGCGGCCTGGCCAACGATGCGGTCCAGGGACCGTCGGTGGCGAACTACATGAAGAACGGGCTGAACTACAAGAAGGTCTGCGTCATCGACGACAGCACCGACTACGGCCTCGGCCTCGCCACGGCGGTCCGCGACACGTTGGGACCGTTGGCCGATTCGGGTTGCAACATATCGGTGAAGAAGGGCGACAAGGACTTCTCCGCCGCGGTGACCCAGGTCAAGGGCGTCAGCCCGGATGCCGTTTTCTACGGCGGTTACTACTCGGAGGCGGCCCCGCTCGTCCAGCAGCTGAAGGACGGCGGCTTCGGCGGCACCTTCGTCAGCGCCGACGGCACGAAGGATCCGCAATTCGTCCAGCAGGCCGGTGAGGCCTCCAAGAATGCGATCCTGTCCTGCCCGTGCGGTCCCGCGACGGGGGCTTTCGCCGACGAGTACAAGAAGAAGTTCAACGCCGATGCAGGCACGTACAGCGCCGAAGGTTTCGACCTCGGCACGATCCTCGTGAAGGGCATCGACTCGGGCGCCATCACCAGGCCCGCACTGCTGGACTTCGTGAAGAACTACAACGGTCAGGGCATCGCCCGTAAGTATCAGTGGACTCCGACCGGTGAACTCACCACCAATTTGATCTGGATCTTCAAGGTCCAGTAATTCTGCACCGAGGCGCGTCCGAGACCTGAAGGCTCGGGCGCGTTTCGCTTCAGACAGCCTGCGCGAGGAGCCCGCCACCGGATGATTCACGAGTGCGTCGACCAGTACGCCTGCCTAGCCGGAAACATCAACTTCAATCTGGGAAACCTGCGAAACGGCTTCTGGCAGTTGACGATCGACGGTCTCTCGTGGGGTGCCATCTATGCGCTGGTGGCTGTCGGCTACACGTTGGTGTTCGGTGTGCTACGGCTGATCAACTTCGCGCACTCCGAGATCTTCATGCTCGGCATGTTCGGCAGCTATTTCGCTCTCGACATCATCTTGGGTTTCACGCCGAGCGGTAACGCGTACAACAAGGGGTTGGTGCTGACCCTGGTGTATCTGGGAATCGCGATGCTGTTCGCGATGCTGGTATCCGGTTCGGCGGCGGTGGGACTCGAGTTCATCGCCTACCGCCCGCTGCGACGACGCGGGGCGCGATCGCTGACCTTCCTGATCACCGCGATCGGCATGTCGTTCGTGCTGCAGGAGTTCGTGCACTTCGTGCTGCCGAAGATCCTCAAGGGCTACGGCGGCAGCAATGCGCAGCAGCCGATCATCCTGGTGCAGCCGAAGACGCAGTTCCATATCTTCGGCGGCTCGGTCTCCAACATCACGATCGTCATCATCGCCGCGGCGCTGGTGCTGGCGGTGCTCACCGATCTGGCGATCAACCGGACGAAATTCGGTCGCGGCATCAGGGCCGTTGCGCAGGATGCCACCACCGCGACGTTGATGGGCGTGTCGCGCGAACGCATCATCATGACGACGTTCTTGATCGGCGGCCTGCTCGCCGGCGCCGCGGCTCTGCTGTACACGCTCAAGGTGCCGCAGGGCATCATCTACTCCGGCGGATTCCTGTTGGGTATCAAGGCATTCTCGGCCGCGGTCCTCGGCGGCATCGGCAACCTGCGCGGCGCCCTGCTCGGCGGTCTGCTGTTGGGCATCATGGAGAACTACGGCCAGGCCGTCTTCGGCACCCAATGGCGCGACGTCATCGCATTCGTGCTCCTCGTTCTGGTGCTGCTGTTCCGGCCGACCGGGATACTCGGTGAAAGCCTCGGGAAGGCACGCGCATGAACTCAAGCGAGAAGCCGGCGGATCGCGCATCGGCGTCAGCGCGGACGAAACGCCGCTGGGCGCCGGGCGACGGCCTGCGGCAGTGGTGGGACGGCCTGTCCCGGGTGCAGAAGTGGGGCTTCGGTGTTCTGCTGTTCGGCGCGGTCGCCCTGCTGCCGCTCTACACTCCGCCGTTCCTCGACACCCCGGGAATCAGCTTCGGCGGTACCATGGCGCAGTTCGCCATGGTCGCCATCATCGCGATCGGGCTCAACGTCGTGGTCGGCCAGGCGGGCCTGCTCGACCTCGGCTACGTCGGCTTCTACGCCGTCGGCGCGTACACGGTCGCGCTGCTCACCAGTCCCGACAGCCCGTGGAACAAGGTGGGCCCCAACGGTTTTTTCAGTACGCCGTGGGCATGGCTGTCCTGCGTGCCCATCGCGATGGCGATCACCGCGATGGCGGGCCTCATCCTCGGCATCCCGACGCTGCGGCTGCGCGGCGACTATCTGGCGATCGTCACACTCGGGTTCGGCGAAATCATCCGGCTGATGGCCGACAACCTCGCCGACATCACCAACGGCCCGCGCGGACTCAACGAGGTGGCGTTCCCGCGGGTGGGCGAGAGCGACAAGCTCCCAGAGGGATTCTTCTCCAATGCGAACTCCACGGGCCACGCCAACTACGGCACCTGGTGGTTCTGGCTCGGCCTGATCCTGATCGTGATCATCCTGATCCTCGTCGGCAACCTCGAGCGCAGCCGCGTCGGTCGCGCGTGGATCGCGATCCGCGAGGACGAAGACGCCGCAGAAGTAATGGGAGTCAACACGTTCCGGTTCAAGCTGTGGGCGTTCGTGATCGGTGCCGCGATCGGAGGACTGTCCGGCGCGCTCTATGCGGGTCAGGTGCAGTACGTGGCGCCGCCGACGTTCAACATCATCAACTCGATGCTGTTCCTGTGCGCCGTGGTGCTCGGCGGGCAGGGCAACAAGCTCGGCGTGATCTTCGGCGCGTTCATCATCGTCTACCTACCCAACCGCCTGCTGGGTGTGCATTTCCTCGGTATCAACCTGGGCGACTTGAAGTACCTGTTCTTCGGCCTGGCGCTGGTCGTGTTGATGATCTTCCGACCCGAGGGGCTGTTCCCGGCCCGGCAGCAGCTGCTGGCCTACGGGAGGGCCGCGCGAGATCTGTTGAGATCGGCGCCTGCCGAGAAGGAGCCGGCAGCATGACGACGCCGTTGCCGGAGGAGGCGGTCGAGGAACTCGCGGGCGTGCACCGCGAGATCCACGCCGCCGAGGGTGAAACCCTTTTGCAGACAAAGGAACTGACGGTCAAGTTCGGCGGCCTGACGGCGCTGGACGCGGTGACGTTCGACATTCGCCGCGGTGAGATCCTCGGCATGATCGGACCCAACGGCGCAGGCAAGACCACCTGCTTCAACGCGATCACCGGTGTTTACCGGCCCAGCTCGGGCTCGGTGATCTTCGACGGCGCTCCACTCGGCCGCATCAAGCGCCACCAGATCACCCGCAAGGGCATCGCCCGGACCTTCCAGAACATCCGGCTGTTCGGTGACATGACCGCGCTCGAGAACGTCATGGTCGGCACCGACGCCCGTCACCACACCTCGGTGCCCGGGGCGCTGGTGCGCACCCCGCGGCACCGGCGTGAAGAGAAGTCCGCGATTGAACGCGCCGCCGCACTTCTGCATTTCGTCGGCATCGCGCACCGCGGCGAGGAGAAGGCGAGGAACTTGCCGTACGGCGACCAGCGGCGTCTCGAGATCGCCCGCGCGCTGGCCACCGAGCCGAAACTCCTGTGCCTCGACGAACCGGCCGCCGGATTCAACCCGAGCGAGAAGGCCGCGCTGATCGACCTCATCCGCAAGATCCGCGACGACGGCTACACGGTGCTGCTCATCGAGCACGACATGCGGTTGGTGATGGGCGTCACCGACCGGATCGTGGTGCTGGAGTTCGGCAGGAAGATCGCCGACGGACTGCCTGCCGAGATCCGCGAAGACCCGAAGGTCATCGCCGCCTACCTGGGAGTGCCCGATGACGACGTCTCCTGAGATGGACGACCGCCCGATTCTGCTCGAGGCCCGCGACATCGTCGTGCACTACGGCCGGATTCAGGCGCTGCACGGCGTCTCGCTGGTGGTGCGGGAGGGCGAACTGGTCACCCTGCTGGGGTCCAATGGGGCGGGCAAGACCACCATCATGCGGGCGATATCCGGGCTACGGCCGCTGTCGTCGGGGTCGGTGTGGTTCGAGGGCAGCGACATCAGCCGGGCCAGGGCCCACCGCCGGGTGACGGATGGCCTGATCCAGGCGCCGGAGGGCCGGGGCGTGTTCCCGGGTATGTCGGTCACCGAAAACCTGGAAATGGGTTGTTACGGAAGAAAATTCGCTTCCAAGGCCGAACACAACGAACGGCTCGACTGGGTGCTGGAGACCTTCCCGCGGCTAGCTGAACGCAGGAACCAGGTGGGCGGCACACTGTCCGGTGGCGAGCAGCAGATGCTGGCGATCGGACGCGCGCTGATGGCCCGCCCCAAGGTGCTGCTACTCGACGAGCCGTCAATGGGCTTGGCGCCCATGGTGATATCCCAGATCTTCAAGATCGTCGCCGACATCAATGCGCAGGGCACCACGGTGCTGCTCGTGGAGCAGAATGCGCAGCAGGCGCTGACGCGTTCGGACCGCGCTTACATCCTCGAAACGGGCGAGATCACCCGGGAGGGTAAGGCCCGAGAGCTGTTGGAGGACGACAGCATTCGCGCCGCCTACCTCGGCGTCGCCTAAAAGTTCTCACCCTTTTCCGCGAGCGTGCATTGCTCCTATGTCAAGCGGCGGTGCGCATGTCGGAGTTTTGGTGGGCTCGGCGGGTGTGGTCGTCGGTATGAAGGCGCCGGTAGACGCTGCGGGCGAGGTGTCGTTTGAGGCAGCGTAGGGCTTCTTTGGTGGCTTTTCCGTCAGCGAGGCGTTTGCGGTAGTAGCGCTGGCCGGCGCTGTCTGTCAGCCGGATTTGGGTGATCGCGATGCGATGTAGAGCGGCGTTGAGTTGGCGGTTACCTGAGCGATTGAGCCGCACGCGCCCGGCGGTGTTGCCCGACCAGACGGGGATCGGGGCGGTTCCGCTGTGGCGGGCGAACGCGGCCTCGCTGCGGAATCGGCTGATGGTTGCCGTCTCGCCGATGATCTTGGCTGCTGTCAGCTCGCCGCAGCCGGGCAGCGCCAGCAGCGCCGCGGCCACTTCGCGCACGCGCTCGCCGATGCGTGCGGCCAGCTCGTCGATAGCTTCGGTGAGGTGGATGATGTCGGCGAGCTCGTCGCGGGCCAGCTCGGCCAGGATCCCCGATTGGGTGTCCAGCCAGTCGGCTAGGACCGCACAGGGCTTGGCGCGGTGCAGCGAGGCAGGTTTGGGCTCGGCGGCGGGATCGAGTTCATGAACTCGCTGACGCAGCCGGTTGATCGTCGAAGTCCGCTGGGCCACAAGGTCTTCACGACGATCCGTCAACAGCTTGAGCTCACGGGAGACCTCATCATGAGAAGCCACAGGTAGATCGGGGTAGCGCAGGACTGCCTGGGCGACTGCCAACGCGTCGATCGGGTCAGACTTACCGCGCGTCCGTGCCGAGGCCCTGGTCTGGAACATGAGCTTGGGCGCTACCCGCACCACCTTTTGGCCGGCAGTGAGCAGATCACGCTCCAGGCGGGCCGACAAATTGCGGCAGTCCTCGATCCCCCACAGCAGGTCACCGCCGAACTGCTCACGCGCCCACCCCAGCGCCTTCTGGTGCCCAGCCGTGGTCGCAGGCACGACCATCTCGCCGAGTTTGCGCCCGACCTCGTCGACCGCGACGAAGGTGTGGGTGCGCTTGTGGACATCGGTTCCAACGATCACCATGGACGGTGCCTTCTTTCATCGAGAGGGATGAGGTAAAGGTCGGGCCGGCCGGCAGGACACATCTCAGTGGGGGCGGTACCACGCTCCTATCAAGTCACGCCGGTCGGTCCTTCCCACCCAGTGTCGACACAACGCACGAATGCCACACAGGCAGTGTTTGCAAGAGTCAGACACCAGGTGAGAAAACCCAACCACCGCAACAGCGGCACCCCCGACAATGACACTGAGTGTCTGCATGCAACACGCCGCGATAAGTCAGCACTTGGCGCACGTTCTCACCTCGGCGAACGTGCGCGAACTCAGGTAAGGGTGCGGGGTGTCGGGCGCAGACACGCACGCTCGCGGAAGAGGAAGAGTGAGTCGTGTGCAACCGGCATCCAGTCCCTGAGCCACGAGTGGCCACCGATGCAGGACCGGTCAATTGCGAAGCATTTCGAAGGTTTCGATGGTGTCAATAACGGGGTAGACCTCCGACGTAGACGTTCTGCCTTCAGCGCGTCATATCGCCGCGCTAGTAGTCAGACTGGAGGTGCGAGGTGCCGCGCCAGCGATTTGACCCCTACGCCGTGCTGGGGTTGTCACCGATGGCGACGCCAGACGAGATCACGCGTGCGTACCGCACGCAAGTTCGAGCCCTACACCCGGACACCATAACCGCCCCTGATTCGGCGGTCCCAGCCGCCGATGACCAATTACAGCGGGTTTTGTACGCCTACGCGCTGCTGCGCGACCCCGAGCGCCGGGCACGTTACGATCGCCAAACTGCCCGCTACAACCGCCGCGCAACGCAGCGCAGTCCCACCGCTTCGCGAGGGCCG
>JBKPSU010000202.1:0-51951 GCA_046735135.1 Actinomycetota bacterium | reverse complement strand
CCCAGGAACGTCTGCCATACATCGGGCGGGTCACCCGCTTGCAGGCGTGCGGCGAGTGCGACCTGAACATTGCTGCTACCACCGCCGGCGATGGCGCCGTCCACGACCTCCGCGTTGGAGTTCCTCGCCTTGAAGGCATTGAGCAGCACCTCCAATGCCGGATGTTCCGAAGGCGACACCCACCAGGAGACCACTTCGAGTCGGTTGGTCGGATCGGAGAAGTTGGCCTTTTGTCCTCCGCCACCGCACGCCGCGCTAAAGCACGCGGATACCCAACGGCGCCCAGCCCGCGAGCAGCTGCGCCCAAGATGTTGATGCACGCCGCCTTGGAGCAGTTGCCGAAATTGGTGGAAATTGGCCGGCGACGTTGATCCCGCCGCCGGTTCTGTTGCCCCAGTTTTGGGCTTCGTTATCGATGAAGGCGAGGTTTATCCCATGCCTGTTTTTCGACAACAGACTTGGTGCCGGATCCCGTAGTCCCGCTTCCGATCAAGGCCAGATTGAAGCCGAATTGGCGGCCACCCCCGGCCGAGGCGTTCGGCAGCACGACCTGTGCATACGTTCGCGGTCCTACAGCTTTTAGCGGGCGTCCACTTCATGCCGGTATCGAAGTGGCGCGGGGCGGGCACAGCACTTTCACGCTGACGCTAGATGTGTACGGCGATTACATCCCCGGGCAGGACGGCGGTACGCCGGCGTCGTCGACACGCCGCTTTGGCCTAGCTAACCATGCCCGCCCCGGCTCACGCCGGCGAGAACCCGGCGACCGAGGGCGATTTTTAGACGTACCGTGCCCGCACTGACAACGGGCAGATGTGCTGTCGTGCAAGCGTTTTGTGGCCGACCAGCTATCTGTTTCCGCTGGTCGCCGAAACCTCGACGTCCGGACTTTGGCATGTCGTGGACTACCGACCTCCAGACTGCTCGGCAGTTCGCTTCGCCGGCATGTGTGGACGCTTACAACAAGGCCCGGTGTACACGGCGACGATTGAACCCGCCGGTCTGCTCGCCCATATCGACTAGGCGCGCGCCGGCGAAGTCGATTCTGATGCGACGCGACAGCCACTTGGAATTCCGATTCTGTCGGCGGTGATCTCGACTTCGAGTTCCGCGCCCACGCTCTCGCTTAATCGCGCGAATGATAAATTGCTTCAAGACCAAGACCACGGGGTGCGCGGCCCTCGCGACCGTTGGACCGCGACACGTCGTTCCCGATCGCTCCACCCTCCGAATCCCACGCTGACCGTGCCGCAATCATCTCCCTACGTCCAATCCTGCGGCCGCGACCGGCACGAAGAATGTCTGGGACCGTCGATGGGATGCGGGCAGCCGCTGGGGCCGACCCGCCCATGTCGGCATGGTTGCCGATCACAGGAGCTTCAGTGGTGTGCGTCATGTCTGTCTCTCAATCTGCCCGCGGCGGCGAGCTGCTCGCGGGTCTCGAAGGCCGCGTCTACGTTGCGAGTTCGGCGGTCCCGGGTCGCGCGGAGATATGTCGGATCGTGGCACTCAGCCGGCGGTTGTTCATGGGTTTGCGCGCCGACTTCTGCCGTTGGATCTGCCGGATCAGCTCACGCTTCGCATCACACAGCGCGCGGGTGATGTCCGGGTTTTCGGCGACCGCTATGACGTACGGAAGGCCGGGCAGACTCGTGCGCAATATCACGCGCTGCTCCCTTCCCCCGCGGTCTTGCAGGGAGACGAGCACGTTCACATCACGCGAATCCCACTTACCTAGGTGCGGCCCTAGCGTGGACAACGTCGCCACCACATGCGGGCGCTCCTTCGCCATAAAGCCGGCACCTACACGGATCACGTTGTCGTGGAAAACGTTTCGCTGTTTACAGGTAGAAATTCGTTGTCGGCGAGCTAACTTCATCGTAGCCTCCTTCGGAGGAGCGTGGGCACATACATGTGTCCTTAAGTGTTCCGACGCACATCGGCGCCGTGCAGTGGTCTGAACCCGATACCGGAGATAAAAACAGGAAATTCATCGGTCCCGAGGGAATTTCGTATAGCCGGGCGAAGGCGGTTTCCGGGCTAGACCTTCAGTCAACACCCTGCTAGGTGCGGTGTCAACGTTGTTGGCCTACAGCGTTGTCAGGATGCCCTGCGATTCTCAGCCGAGTGCTCCAAGAAGCGTTGGGGTTGCGATGCGGTGGCGATACCCGATGGCGGCGTCGCCGACGCCCGTACGTAGCACAAGGGTTTCGGTGGACGAACTCCCCGAAGGAGTAGACGAGCGCGCAGCCAACGGCGGGTGCTCTGGTCCCCCTATCCGCCTCGTGGATGTGCTAGCATCAACGGTGTTGACACACGCTGACCGTCTATGGTGTGGGATCTGCCGCCTGTAATGACGTGATAGCTGGCAAATACTGAATTCCCTTGGAGACGAGGGGTATTCACGTGTGCAAGTGTGTCGTCTGCTGGACACTAGTTCAGCGCGGAGCGAGAGTCGTCAGCAGTGTGAGTAACTACGCACTGCAAGGTGAATGGAGCAACATAATGAAGCGGTTGACCGGTCTGGATGGTGTCACATTGCACGGCGAAACGTCGGTGATGCCCACCCACGTGCTTGCTGTGTTGTTTTGCGACCCGGCAACCCGTGGTGAGTTGACCGCCAGGGCGGTTCTGAGGCTGCTGGCCGCGCGTACCGCGGCGACGAGAGGTTTCCGCGAGCGCCTGCTCACCAAACCCTTTGGGCTGGGCCAGCCGGTATGGGTCGAGGACCCGGCGTTCAATGTGCACGATCATTTGCATCATGTGCGACTGCCGAAGCCGGGCACCATGCGTGAGCTGGCTGCGCTGGTTGACGAGCTGCACGCGCAGCCTCTGGACCGTGATCGCCCGCTGTGGGACGCCTGGGTTGTCCAGGGTCTCACCGATGGCAGGCTGGTCGTAGTGATGAAGTTCGCCCACGCCATGACCGATGGAGTGGGCGCGGTGACCTCGATGCTGCCCCAGTTGATGACCACCGATCGAGACGCTGAGTTTCCCGCGGCGCCCGAGCGCGCCCCTGCCAGGATGCCCGGCGTGGCCTCGATGGTGCGCGACATGATCGACGAGATCGCCGTCAACACCGCCGGTGGTGTTCGGGTTGCTGTCAAAGTAACTCCCGGCGCGCTGAAGTCGGGGGTGGGAACCGCGCTGGCATCGGTCCGCCAACTGCTGCCGGCCGGCGGCGGGCAACGGCCGGGTGCTCCGCAACCCGACGTTAACCAGAGCTCGCCGCGGACCCTGCTGAATGCCCCGCTCACCGCGCGGCGCAGCGTCGCGTTCGCCGCGGTGGCGATGGATGATCTGCGCGTCATCACGGCCGCGTTCGACGTGACGCTCAACGATGTATTCCTCACCGCGGCAACATCGGCGGTGCGGCGATGGCTGGACGCGCATGACGCGGTACCCGATCAGCCGCTGCGCACGTTGATGCCGATCTCGACCCGCGGCGTCGATGACAACGCGTCTAATAGTTGGTCGCCGACCATCGTCAACCTGCCGGTCTATCTCGCCGACCCGGCAGAGCAGCTGGCGAGCATTCACGCTGCGACAGCGCAGATCAAGAAGCAACGGCGAGCAGCGCCGCCCGTCAACCTCGCCGACGTCATCGATCTGATCCCACCGGCGGTCATCGGGCTCGTGGCGGGACTGTACACCGGCCTGAGACTCTCGCGATTCCATTCCCCAGTGGCGCACATGATCACCTCCAACGTTCCGGGCCCACCCGACGAAATCTACTGCGCCGGAGCCCATGTCCTCGGTATCCACGCCATGGCTCCGCTAGTTGAGGGCGCCAACCTCAACATCACCGCCGTGTCCTACGGCGGAACCTTCAACGTGGGCATCGTCGCCTGCCCCGACAACGTCGACGACGTCTCATCAATCGCGCGCGGCATCGAAGCTGTAGTGGGTGAGCTGAAAGAGGTTGCTCAAGAAAAGACCGCCCAGACCCTTGGTGGCAGCACCCGAACGTCGGCGCACGCCACGAAGTCCACGGCCACAACGCAATTCGCTGCCGCCGACGCGGGCTCCCTCGAAAAAGTTGGGCCCAACCACGAACCGACCGGCGCAACAGCCTAGTTGGCGTCTACCAGCGGCGCGCGTCCACAGGGAAACCCGCAATGTCTCACCACGCCCCGCCGGGATACCCAGAATGCGTCGCGCGCCCGGCAACCCGGAAACGGCGTAGCGTTGGTGTGTCGAGCACTTCGTTTCAGCGAAACCACTCGACAGACTAGGAAAGAACATCATGATTCCCGGAACAACACTGCCAACGCCCTACGAAAATCGTCTGAAACTCGTTCAGGACACTATGACGACGCACTCCGGCCTGGATGACGACGCCGCGGGCAAACTCGCGGTACACGTACTACACGCGCTGGACTCGATACCTGAGAAGATCCGCTGAGCAACGCCACCCGGTAGTAGCAACTGATGGAACCCACGTGTCACTCACGACGGGTCCGCTTGCAAAAGCGAGTATCGACGGTGGCCCCGGGAAGCGCAGCCCTTTATCCAGCACCGAACTACGCTTCCGGTTATGGCACAGATTGACATCGACTACGCAGGGCGGTCTTACACCGTCCCCTCGACGAATGAAAACCGGGACGTACTTCAGGAGCTCGGGGTTTATGCCGCGCAGGGCCGTATCGAAGTCCTAACTCTCAACGGGGACGGCTTCGCGGTAAGCCTCGTTGTCGGGCCGACTATTCCGATAGCGGTCTCCTACATCGACTGACACACTGAGACGTCAGGGTTGCCTAGCCACCGGGTGACAACCCCCCAGAGTCGCGAGTTGGTCCGGTCGATGCCGGGGTCAAGATGGTGCGGACGTCCGGCACCTTGCCCTAACGGCCACCTCTGCGGACGGGCCGGATAGTTGTCGAGCCCTGTCGCATGCAGCATCGGCCGTTACACCGACCGATGCTGCTATCAGCGCGGGCTTTGACCGCGGCCATCCGCCGGGCTTCGACGGTCGCATCTCGGTGGACCACTGCCGCACCTTCATTCCGACCCCCACCAACACGACCACCGCACCAGCATGTTAGCTGCCTCTTTGGGCCGTCTTACCGCCCCCGCATTCGCTGCTCACGCACCCTCCCGGCATTGGGGTCGGGCCGGGTGCGGGTCGCATATGCGTTCGTGTCCTCAGGCCGTTAGGCCTGCAAGATTTCGGGTCCATCGTTTAAGCGCCAAGCGCGCCGTGGACATTCTGAAGGAGACGTCAAGCATGTCGGAACCGGCGTTCGTGCAAAGCTGGAAGGACTGACACTTTTCGGCGAGTAACCTCGCCTGGCGTAGCTGACAGGTCCGTGTACGCGGGGTGTACGCGACTGCAGCCGTACAGGAGCCGGACGCGACCGTACCTCCAAGCGCCAATACGGTGTCTTGCAAGCGGTATAGGTCTTACAGCTAACTGTCTGCGCTGGTTACCGAAAGCCACAGCACGCTACTTAAAATCCGCCCAGTGTCGGTTCGAGTCCGACTGGGGGACCGGAAAACATGCTGGTGCCAGCGCCTATGTTCTCGCATCAGCTTGAGCAATCGGCCTCACTGGCACGAGCTGTCGTAATGCGACTGAAACTGCTTGCGGCTGCCCGCCGTGTGAGCGCTTCCGGGTGTCAAGCGCGACGACTGGGGACACCGGAAACATGCTTCAGCGGATGAGATTGACTACTTAGATTTTCGCGCATCTATTTGGTGAATCTTCATCGTGTGTTGAGGCCGTATTTCGACCCCAGGGAGGCAACGCTGTTTTTGAGCTCGTCACCGATGTCGTCGAGACTGTTCGCCTGTGATGCGTCGACAGCTGCACTGATCACTGCGATCAGACTGCCGTCGGGTGCCAGCAGGGGCGTGGCCACGGCGTACGCATCCGCCAACGTGATGCCACGGTTGAAAGCCATTTGACGCGAACGGATTTCGGGAAGTTCTGTGAGAAACTGCCGGACTTCGCTTGCTTGCTCGGGGCCGGCGAGGTCGAGGAGACGATACATCTCGTCATCGGGAACATTTGCGAGCAGAGCCTTTCCGGCGGCACTGGTATAGAGAGGGCGACGGGCGTGGGTGCGCGCGACGAACGAAAGGCTGGGGGATTCTTGACCCACGAAGTCGGTGAAGACGATGGAGTCACCGACGCGCACTCCAACGAGAACAGTGCAGCCCAGCACCTTGCTCAACTCGGCGACGAATTCATGGTTGAGGGAGAGCGCTGCAAGCTTGTTGGCGCGAGCGGCCAGGATGAAGGGGCCGGGCCCGAGGTGGAAACGGCGGTCCTCTTCGACGAGATATCCACGCGCGAGAAGGCCGTTGGTCAGCTCCTGCACAGAGCTCTTCGCCGCAGCCATGGCAGTTGCCAATTCGGCCAAAGTGACGCCGCGTTGGCTCAGCGACACGATCTCGAGGATCTCGACGACTCGGTCGACTGTGCGATGCGGACGGGCAGGCATGCGGCAGACGGTAGCAAGCCTTAACGACCATCGAACAGGGACTTGCACCGCGGCGCGGGTCACAGTACAGTCTCGGCTGTGGTCCATATATATGGATAGGCATACGTAAATACGCATCGGAGTTGATTACATGACTGCACCTGATGAGACCCGGACGCAATCGCGCGTAGGCCCGACGAGTGAGCTCTACGGGCTATATCTCCGCGTGATGCGGCGGATCGGTCACTGTCGCTGGTTCTCCCTATTCATGAAGCACGTCGGCTCGCGGGTAGACCGGGCGCTGATCCGCGCGAGCCGAGGCCGATTCTCCATGAGTGGTCCGCAGCTGCCGACAATGTTGCTCACGACCAGAGGCAGAAGAAGCGGCAAAGATCGAACGGTTCCTCTGCACTATTTGCGCGACGGCAAAAACCTCGTCGCCGCTTGCGAGAACTTCGGGCTGGAAGCAGCATCCAGTTGGCCGAAGAACCTGTTCGCCGATCCAAGGGCACGCATTGAGATTGGCGGCACCGCTGCAACTTATCTGTCGCGACCCGCTACAGACGATGAGGTCGCGCGCATCATGCCGAGACTTATCGAGATGTGGCCCGCGCATGACAGCCACATGGAGCATAGTGGCGTGCGCCAAGTGATTGTCTTCGAGCCGGTGGCTGCGCAAACCTGAGTTCACTAGCATGCGGCTGCATTTGTGACCTGTTGTGCCCAAATCGATTACGAATCTGCTTAACGCTAACCCAGCGTCCGCGGTGTCGGCTTACAAGCACTCCGTCAGAACAAAGTCGCGATCACCAAGTAGCAGAAGGACCCGCACACATGACCACGCGCATCGAGTCACCGAGCACCCCGACCGATGATCTACCACAGGTCGATCCGCCAGCAGCGGTCAGCCGCCCGATACGCGCCTATGCCGCATTCTTGCGGACCGGCGTCGGACGGTGGCTCGCGAAGAACATCGCGCCGAAGGTCGACCCGTGGCTGCTGCGAGCCACCGGGGGACGGCTGGCCATGGGACTGATGCTGCCTTCAGCGCTGCTCACCACCACAGGGGCCAGAACCGGGCAACCGCGCACCAACCCCGTCTTCTACTTTCACGACGGCCCCGACGTGATCGTCATCGCATCCAACTACGGTGCCGACAAAAACCCCGCCTGGTATCACAACCTCAGCGCGAACCCCTGCGCGCAGATCGCAACGAATGGCGGAGGACCGGTATTGACTGCGAATGTGGTCAGCGACCCCGCCGAGCGAAAGCGCCTTTGGGCCATGGCCGACCGGGTGTACCCACTCTGGCCTGACTACCGGCGGCGCGCCGCGCGCTGCCATCGCACAATCCCGATCATCCGCCTCCGCGCCGACTTGACATGATTCGTCGCCGTGGGCCCGGTCGAATTCGCTTCGACGGGCGTTGAGGCGCGGCTCAGCCAGTCACCACCGCTTGTGGCGGACAACGCGCTTCGCCGGGCATAGTCCTGGCTTCGAAAATTGTTTAGCCGCCGGGGCTTTCACGTGTCGCCTACACATTTGTGATTTGGGCTCTGGGACACGGTCTCGAGATCTGGATGACTCGGTCGACCTCTGCGATGCGGGCGGCGGCGCCCAGGGCCCAGTCTAGGAAGCCCTCCATACGAGTGCGGACTGTACTTGCAATGCGGGGCGAGTCACAGTAATGTCTTGCCTGTGATCCGGATATCCGGTCCATAATCCGTAAATACGTATCCCGAAAGGTCCGCACCATGTCCGCACCCGTCTCTCCAGGCATGTTCCGCACCAACAGCGGCGTCCCGCTGCCGTTGGTCGCTTTACCGCAGGACGACCTTCTGACCGTCAACGTCGACCAGATTCCGCTGCTCAAGGACGCTATGGGCCCCGGCATCCACATCAAGCCGCTGCGCCTGGACCCCGAAAAGGGACAGGTGGTCCTCATGGCCACCATGGCGCCCGGTTGCCTCTTGCCGATTCACTACCACACCGGGACGGCCGAGGTGTACACCTTCTCGGGCTGCTGGAGGTACGCCGAGTACCCCGACCAGCCGCAAACCGCGGGCGATTACCTGTATGAACCCGGCGGCTCGGTGCACACCTTCTACTGCCCCGAGGACAACACCGAAGACACCGTTGTGCTGCTGTGGATGGAGGGCGCGCAAATCGGATTCAACCAGGACGGCACGCTGCACCACATCAACGACGCGACCTCCATTCAGCACGTGACCGAAACCGTGTCGGCGGCACAGGGCACAGGGCCGGTCGGCTACATCCACGGCGGCGCTGCCGGCGTCGTCGGCTCGTGATCGGAGGGGTCATGCCACAGGCGTTTGACGGCATTCGGGTCCTGGAACTGGGCCAGATCTACAACGGGCCCTACTGCGGGCTTCTTCTCGCCCAACTGGGCGCCGACGTGATCAAGATCGAGCCGCCCGGCGGGGAGCAGTTGCGCTTCCGCTCGCATCAACCGGTCGAGTCCCACGAGTTCGTGATGCTCAACTCGAATAAGCGCAGCGTGGTGCTGAACCTGAAGACCGACGCCGGTCGGCATGCGCTGCTCGACCTTGTCGAGACGGCCGATGTGTTGATCGAGAACTTTGCGCCGGGCACCATGGATCGCCTCCAGTTGGGCGCGGAGCGGCTTCTCGAACGCAACCCCCGGCTCGTGGTCGCGTGCGGTAAGGGCTACGGATCTTCGGGTCCCTATGCCCACATGTCGGCCATGGACATCACCGTGCAGGCGATGTCGGGAAGTGCCGCGAGCACCGGAGATTCCGACGGGCCGCCGACCAAGTCTGGGGCCGCGTTTGTGGACTTCTCCGGCGGCATCCACCTGTTCGGGGCGATCAGTGCGGCCCTGTTTCAGCGCGAACGCACGGGGCGGGGTCAGATCGTCGAGGTGTCGATGCACGACACCATCTATCCGATGTTGGCGTCGAGTCTGGGTGGGCTTCACAACAACCCGGGCCGAAAGCTGCCCGAGCGCACCGGTAACCGGCACTCGGGGATGGCCGTCGCGCCGTACAACATCTATGAGACGAGCGACGGTTGGCTGGCGATCATCTGCATCTCCGAGAGGCACTGGCGGGGAGTGGCGACCGCGCTGGGCCGGTCCGAGCTGATCGATGATCCCAGGTTCGGTACCGAGAAGGACAGGGTCGCCAATATCGATGCAGTCGACGACGAAGTGTCTTCGGTGACCAGAAAACGCACACGCGCCGACCTGGTCCGCGACCTGCAGGCCGCAGGTGTGCCGTGCGCGCCGGTCAAGTCGATCCGCGAGGTCGACAGCGACGAGCACCTGATCCAGCGTGGCATGATCCAGTATGTCGAGCACGCGGCGCGTGGACGGGTTCCCGTGCCGGGATGTGCTCTGCGCCTGAGCGATTCGCCGCTCGGTCCGTTGCGGGCCGCCCAGCCGTTGGGTCAATCGACCGACGAGGTCTTGGCGGAACTGTCCGGCGAGGAGACCGAGCATGTCGTTCACGCCTGAACCCGGCACACCACTGGCGCAGTACTACACCGAAACGCGGCCACGGATCGGGGCCGTGCTGTCGCGACGCAGTCTGGGCACGCTAGACGCGGTGACCATCGGTCGCTATGCGATGACCGTCGGTGCCCTCGACCCGAGTCATTACGACAAGGAGGCCGCGTGGTCGGCCGGGCATGCCGACGTCGTCGCGCCGCCCAACCTGCTGGCCGCGATGGTCGAATGGGGGGTCGGTACTCCGGAATCACGTCTGCAAGCTGACGGAACACCCGTCGACGGTGAGATTCCACTCGGCGACCTCGGGCTGCGTGTGATGGGCGCCGGCGAGGAAATGGAGTTGGTCAACCCCGTCGTCGCAGGGACGGAGGTGGTGCTTCAGACCACCCTCGAGTCCGTCACGCCGAAGCAGACCCGTTCCGGCCCCTGCATTTTCGTCACGACAACGAACACCTTCATGTCCGTCGACGGCGCTGTTTTCAACCGCAACCGCCGCACGGTGGTGCTGCGTAACCCGGCTCAGGAGGCTTGATGTCCAACATGTTTCGGGTCGGAGACGAGCTCCCTCCGCTCAAGCACACCGCTACCCCGCTGCAGTTGTTCCGCTACAGCGCGGTCACCTGGAATCCGCACCGCATCCACTTCGACGAACCGTATGCGCGAGAAGAGGGCCACGCCGGTATCGCACTGCACTCCCACCTGCGCGCAGCGCTTGCGCTGCGCTGCGTTTCCGAGGGCCTCGGAAACGGATGGCGCATCACAAAGGTCGCCTACCGCCTGCGCAAGCCGGTCTATGCGCCCGCCGATGTGGCGTATTCCGCCAGGGTGACGGCGGCCGATGACGATGGCATGACGCTCGAACTCATCGAGCAGCACCCCTCCGGCGAGGTGGGGTTCGAAGGGACCGTGCAGGTCAGCAAGACCAGGGGAGCAAGAAAATGATTTCAGCACCAACACGCGGCCAGCGGCCGATCCGCATCGGCAACTGTTCGGGCTTCTACGGTGACCGAGCTTCCGCGATGGCCGATATGGCCGAAGCCGGCGGCATCGACGTGCTCACCGGTGACTACCTCGCCGAGGTCACGATGCTGATCCTCGGCAAGGCACGCGCCAAAGACAGCACCAAGGGCTATGCCGTCACCTTCCTGCAGCACCTCGACGCGGCGCTCGAGCACCTCGTGGCCAACGGGATCCGGCTCGTCGTCAATGCCGGAGGGCTCAACCCCGCCGGGCTGGCCGTCGCAACGCGCGAACTGATCGCGCGCCGCGGCTACGACCTTCGCGTTTCCCACATCGAAGGCGACGACGTCTTCGGTCGCCTCGATGAGCTCCAGCGGGCCGGCTATTCGCTGCCGCACCTGACGAGCGGCGAACCGCTGTCGTCTTGGCCGCATCAGCCGCTGACGGCCAACGCGTACCTGGGCGGATTCGGCATCGCCCGCGCCCTGGACCACGGCGCCGACATCGTCATCACCGGCCGAGTCGCCGACGCCTCTGTGGTTGTCGGTTCCGCCGCCTGGTGGTGGAGTTGGACCCCGACGGACTACGACGCGCTGGCCGGCGCGGTCGCCGCCGGACATGTCATCGAATGCGGCCCGCAGGCGACGGGCGGCAACTTCTCCGGGTTTCGGGCCGTTGCCGACCTGGTGCAGCCTGGGTTCCCGATCGCCGAAATTGATTTCGACGGTTCCTCAGTGATCACCAAGAACGCAGGTACCGGCGGAACCGTCACCCGAGACACCGTAACGGCTCAACTGCTGTACGAGATCGGTGATCCGGCCTACCTCAACTCCGACGTGACCTCTCACTTGGACACCGCAATGCTCGCTGATCTCGGCGTCGACCGCGTCGGAATCAGCGGCGTTCGCGGGTCGGCACCCCCTGTGACGACGAAGGTCGCGATCACCGGGGTCGGAGGATGGGAGAACAGCGTGCTCCTCGCGCTCACCGGCACAGACCTCGACGCGAAGGCCGCGCTCGTCGAGCAGTCCCTTCATCGGTACGTCGACGCCGTCGACGGCCTTGACACCGTCGCGATCGACCGTATCGGGCAGGCCGAGCACGATCCCGACAGCCAGAATGCCGGAACCGAGCTGCTGCGGATCGCCGTGCAGGGCACGAAAGAGGCTGCCGGGCGGACGTTTTCCTCCCGGATGGTTGAGCTGGCCTTGTCCAGCTACCCTGGTCTGTATTCGCTCGGGCCGCCACAACCTGGGTCGGCGTTCGGTGTGTACTGGCCCGCACTGCTAGACCAAGCAGTGCTCGAGCACACGGTCCACCACCATGACGGCACGACCGAGACCATCACGCCAGAGACCTCGCGCGACACCCGTCTGGAGGTGACTCAGTGTGGCCGCTCGGTCACGCAAGGCTCATGGACCGACGAACTCGTCGTTGTCTCACTGGCTGACATCGTGCATGCACGGTCTGGCGACAAAGGTGGCGATGCAAATCTCGGTGTCTGGGTGCGGGACTTTCAAGCATGGGAGTGGCTGAAGTCGACACTGACCGTCGACGAACTGCGGCGCCTCCTTCCCGAAACGCGCGAATTGGCAGTCGAGCGTTATGAATTGCCCAACCTCGGCGCGGTCAACTTTCTCATCCGAGGACTGCTCGGGACCGGCGCCACCTCATCATTGCGGCTGGACGCGCAGGCCAAGGCCCTCGGGGAATGGCTGCGCGCACGCAGCACCAAAGTGCCACGCTCGCTTGTCAAACCATAGGGGGACGTGATGATCGCCACTGACGAGAGCACCACCGACGTCGTCCGCAAGGCCACCCGAGAGCTGGCCCGCAGCTTCGATTACGCGTACTGGCGCGAGAAGGACAAGCGCGGCGAATACCCGTGGGAGTTCGTTGACGCGTTCGCCAAGGGCGGATGGCTCGGCGCCCTCATCCCCGACGAGTACGGCGGGCTGGGGCTCGGCATCGCCGAGTGCGGTGTGATGATGCAGGAAATCTCTGCCTCCGGTGCCGGCGCGAGCGGCGCCTCGGCAGTCCACTTCTACCTGTTCCCACCCGCCCCGATCATCCGCCACGGCTCCGAGGAGATGAAGCAGGAGTTCCTGCCCAAGCTCGCGCGGGGCGAAATCCTTATGGCGTTCGGCGTCACCGAGCCCACCGCCGGGGTGGACACGTCGCGCATCAGGACGAGGGCCGAGAAGGTCGACGGTGGCTGGGTCGTCAACGGACAGAAGGTCTGGATCAGCAACGCGCAGAACGCAAGTAAGATCTTGCTGCTGGTGCGCACGTCTGCCCGCAATGAGGACACGCCGTTGGGCGGGATGACGCTCTTCTTCACCGACCTCGACCGCGACCGCATCACGGTCAGGGAGATCGACAAGCTGGGCCGGTCGGCGATCGACTCCAACGAGCTCTTCATCGACAACCTCGAGGTCGGTGACGACGCGGTGGTGGGTCAGGTTGGCCAGGGCTTCAAATATCTCGTCGACGGGTTGAACTCCGAGCGCATTGTGGTGGGCTTGGAGGGTGTCGGCATCGGTCAGGCGGCGCTGGAGCTTGCGACGGTATATGCCAACGAGCGCGTCGTCTTTGACCGGCCCATCGGTAAGAATCAGGCGGTCGCCCATCCGCTGGCGGACTCATGGATCCGCCTCGAGTCGGCTCGGCTGATGGCGATGCACGCGGCCGAGCTCTACGACGACCACCAGAACTGCGGCGTCCAGGCCGCCGCGGCCAAATACCTTGGCGCCGAGGCCGGCTTCGATGCCTGCGACCGCGCCATGTCCACCCACGGTGGCTACGCCTACGCCAAGGAATACCACGTAGAGCGGCTGTGGCGGGAGGCACGGTTGCTACGCAACGCGCCGCTATCGCAGGAGATGGTGCTCAACTACATCTCCACCCAAGCGCTCAAGCTGCCCCGCGCCTACTGACGCGGCTTTAGCCGAGTCCGGCGTCAACCAGCAGGCGTGGCAGCCCCACCTCGGCGCATCGTGCCGAGACGTGTGAAACACCCGCCTGAGCTTCGGCGATGTGGCCCGTCGCAGTGAGGGTTTCGATCAGGAGGAGCTCCGCCTGCAGGGCCGCCAAGGGTCTGCGCTGGCCGTCGATTCCCTCGGCGAGATCCGCCGCGCGTCTACATGCCTGCCCCTGATCTTCGGGCGAGTCGCTGGCCGCCAGCAGGCGTATAGCTGAATTCTCATCGAGTTCTGCTGTGAGCGTGGCTATTCCATTGTTCTGCGAAATGAGGCGGCTTGAGCGCAGGCGGCCGGCGGCCACCGGAGGGATTGGGATTCCGAGCCGGATGCGCTCGTTGTCGACGGCGGCCGCGAGCCGCGGCAACCGCAACCGTTGTGCGGTCGCCATGCCGGCGTCCAGGCGTTCCATTGCTGAAGACCGATCTCCGTGAAGTGCTCGTATTCGGGCGGCGACCACATATCTCGCGGCAAGATAGTCGACGCCGCCGCCTTCGGATCCGAGCCGGTAGCTCTCATCCAGCAGGCGCGTGGCCTCGGCCAAGTCGCCGGTCTCGTACAGAAGTTGGCCAAGGAGCGCACCGGCGAGGCGGGCGGCGTGAGACTGCGGTCCGACGCCCCTGGCTATCTCGAACGCTTCTCTGAAGTTGGTCAGGGCGGAGGGGATATCGAGTCGATACCTGTCGGCGATGCCGCCGTAACAGCGGGCGTAGACGGCGGAGAAGGGACCCATCATGTCGTTGTAGGGCGCTGCCCAATTGAGCAGTCGGTGCGCGGCATCGAAGTCGAATCGGTAGATCGCCGCGAATGCCGCGACATTTCCTGCCACTCCTGGCACCCGCGGAGGCAGCGTGTCCGGCCGCGACAGAGCCTCGGCGACCAGACCTTCCACGTTCTCGGTGCGGTCGGCATGTGTCTCCGCGACCGCCTGCAGCACGCCCACTTCGGCTTTCAACTCCGCGCGTTTCGACTCTTCGAGGTCTGCGTTAGCCATGCCGGCTTCAAACCGGTTCACCGCTGCTTGCATCGGGCCATGTCGTTGCAGCAGGAGGTTCGCCCACGCGATGGTGAGTTGAAGCCGTACTCGCGAAGCCACTAGCTGCGGCGGCAGCTTCTTGACGATCCCGAGCAGGACCGTCATCTTCGACTGCTCGACCAGGTTTGTCTCGTCCTGCTCGACAAGGTCGACCGCGCGGATCGGGTCGTAGGCCAGAGCATGGTCGACGGCCTCGTTGAGGTAGCCGTGATCGGCGAACCATTCCGACGCGATGCGGTGGAGTTGTTCGAGGTGGTCGGGTTGGTCGTGCTTCAGTCGACCACGCAGGAACTCGGCGAACATCTGGTGGTATCGATACCAGCCCTCGTCATCCGTGCGCTGAAGGAACAAACCGCGTCGCTCGACGTCTTCGAGGATCGCCTGCCCGCGCATCACCCCAGCCAGCGACGACGCCAGGCCGCCGCAGATCCGCTCGGTTATGGACGTCGCCAGCAGGAACTTCCGTAGCTCAGGTTCCAAAGTGTCGACGACGTTCTCCGCCAGGAACTCGCCGACCACGTCGCTGGCACCGGACAGTCGGCCAATCAAGCTGTTGGGGTCGCCGCCGCTACGCAGCGAGAGTGTCGCCAGCTGCAGGGCGGCGGCCCAGCCGTCGGTCGATGCGGTCAATGCGTCCACGTCGCTGTCTGACAGCTGCAATCCACCAATGTCGTTCAGGAACGACCACGCCTCGCTGCCACTGAATCGCATTGACTCGCCGCCTATTTCGACCAACTCGTCTTGGATTCGCAAACGGCTCAACGGCAGTCCGGCGCGCGACCAGCTGGTCACGACGATTTGCATGTGGTGGCATCCGTGCTCGAGCAGGAACCCGAGGGCGGCGGTGGTCGCAGGGTCGGACACGCGGTGCCAGTCGTCAATCACCAGCGCTATCTGATCATCTTTCTCGTGAATCTCATCGATGAGCGTGGTCAGGACGTAACGGCCGGCGTCGTCGCCGTGCTCCTCGAGCACCTGCCCCAACGACGCGGCAAGAGCTGGACGGACGCGTCGGAGCGACTCCAACAGATGCGCCAGGAACCACACAACGTTGTTGTCGTCGTCATCGATCGTCAGCCAAGCAACCGCAACGCCATCACGCACGAGTTCTTCTCGCCACTGCGCCGCCAGCGTGCTCTTGCCGAAGCCGGACGGCGCATGAATGAGGACAACGCGCCTGCGGCCGCCCGCGCGGAACAGCTCGATGAGCCGGTTACGGGTGACCAGTGATCTGGTCGGAACCGGAGGCCGGTACTTGGTCGCCGGCGTTGGCGGCGTCGGCGTGGCGACGATATCCCGACGAACCGTTGATTCCGCTAGTGGAGACGTCTGGCGTTCCACGCTCAAATCGACTGGACGCGCCATCTCGTCGACGGCCACACCGTTGGTGCGCTGAACCTCGCGGAGCTCGTCGCCGCACGCCGCCGCGCCGGCCGGACGATCCGAGGGATCCCGCGCCATTGCCCGTTCGATCACCGCGGCCACGTCGGCCGGCAGACCCTGCTCGCGCAGATCCGGTATCGGTTGTGACGTGATGCGGAGGAATTGAGCGACCACCTGCTCGCCGCTGCGACGCTCAAACGCCGCGTGACCGGTCAGTATGCAGAACAGCGTCGCGCCAAGTGAGTAGACGTCCGATGCTGGCGTCGGGGTGGCACCCGCGAGCACTTCGGGCGCGGTGAACGCTGGTGAACCGGTAATTACTCCGGTCCCTGTCTGGAAGCCCCCGGCGATCCTGGCGATACCGAAATCAGTCAACTGCGGTTCGCCGTACTCGGTCAGCAGGACGTTGCCCGGCTTTACGTCCCGGTGCAGTATGCCTGCGCGATGGGCGGCTTCGAGCGCACCCGCCAGCTTGACTCCGATGCGCAGGGTCTCACACCAATCAATCGGACCGTGCCGGCGGATCAGCGATTCCAGCGAGCCCTTGCCGTGGCAGGGCATCACGATGTACGGCCGCCCTCCGGGCGTGGTGCCGACCTGGAAGATGGTCACAATGTGCGGATGCCCCGACAGCCGACCCATCGCGCGCTGCTCGCGAAGGAATCGGTCGAGATTGTCGGGGTCCAAGTCGCCGGTCAGCACCTTGATGGCGACCTCGCGATCCAGCAACGGCTGAACACAGCGGTATACGACCCCGAATCCGCCGTGCCCGATCTCCACGACTTCGTCGAATCCCGAGATGCCCAGCTCCGCGGGGATGTCTGCGAGCACATCCCGCTGGGTTGCCTGCGGATCGGCATCGGCCATCGACGGTCACTATCCTCAGCCGGGGGGCATGGCCCCCGCTGCTGTAATGACACGATATCGCCGATTCTGCCCGCCAACGACGCGATCGACGCTCACAGGTCGAGCAATCACGACCGGGGAGTCACGCCAGCAATGCCCGCGCCATGACGACGCGCTGAATCTGATTGGTGCCCTCGTAAATCTGGGTGATCTTGGCGTCGCGCATCATCCGCTCGACCGGGAAGTCCTGCGTGTAGCCCGCACCGCCGAACAGTTGGACGGCGTTGGTGGTGACCTCCATCGCCACGTCGGATGCAAAGCATTTGGCGGCCGAGGAGATGAACCCGAGCGCAGGCTCGCCACGCTCGGCACGGGAGGCGGCGGTGTAGGTCATCAACCTCGCCGCCTCCACTTTCATCGCCATGTCGGCGAGCATGAACTGAACGCCCTGGAAGTCGCTCACCGGCCTGCGGAACTGCTTGCGCTCCTTGGTGTATGCGATGGCCGCGTCCAACGCGCCCTGCGCGATGCCCACGGCCTGCGCGCCGATCGTCGGTCGGGTGTGGTCGAGGCTGGCCAGTGCGGTCTTGAAACCGCTGCCCGGCTCGCCGATCAGGCGGTCGCCGGGGATGCGGCAGTTCTCGAAGTACAGCTCGGTGGTCGGTGACCCCTTGATGCCGAGCTTGCGCTCCTTGGGCCCGACCGTGAAACCCTCGTCGTCCTTGTGCACCATGAACGCCGAGATGCCGCTGGCGCCCATGTCCGGATCGGTCACCGCCATCACCGTGTACCAGGTTGATCTGCCGCCGTTGGTGATCCAGCATTTGGATCCGTTGAGCACCCAGTCGTCGCCGTCGGCCCGGGCGCGGGTTCGCATCGACGCGGGATCGCTGCCGGCTTCCCGTTCCGACAGCGCGTAGGACGCCATCGCGTCGCCCGATGCCAGCGTCGGCAGCACCTGCTTCTTCAACTCGTCTGAGCCACTGAGGATCAGTCCGATCGTACCGAGTTTGTTGACGCCGGGAATCAGCGAGGAGGATGCGCACACTCGAGCGACTTCCTCGACAACGATGCAACCCGCTACCGCGTCGGCGCCCTGACCGCCGTACTCCTCGGGGACATGCACCGCCGAGAAACCGGTGTCGTTGAGGACCTTCTGTGCTTCCTCGGGAAACCGCGAGTTCTCATCGACCTCGGCTGCGTAGGGAGCAATCTCTTTTTCACACAGTTCCCGCAGCACGGCGCGCAGCTCATTGTGCTCGTCGGGTAACTTGAACAGCTCGAATGATGGGTCACCAAAGCGTTGCATGCCCGCCAGATTAGGCGTATCGGAACCACCCGCCATCGTCCTCGCGGCACGAAGACCGTGGCAATAGTTGTCGTCGGACACCAACCAGCAGCCACCTTGTCGCCGGACGACAACGAGTTGTGAAGAGTTGGTTCACCGGTGACGAAAGATCACCGCGGTTCACGGGCTAGCTTCTTCCAATCCGCTTGCAGGAGAGAAGGGCGATGACCATGGAGTATTTGTTACCAATCGCGATTTTCCTGATGGTGTTGTCGCCACTCTTCATCCCGGTAGGCGTCACTATCGTGCACACCGTTCGCAACTGGCGCCCGCGAGTGCCTGCCTTGCATCTGGCCCCTGTCCGGCGGCGCCAGCGGCTGCAACTTGCTGTCGAATTAGCTTGACGATCTTAGGGTTACGCCTGGTGGCGAAATTCGTCGATGACCCGCGCCTGTTCGGTGGCGTTGGTGATGAGCTCGACGTGGCTGTCATCGTGAACGTGTAGTCGGGCATTCGTCAGGAGTCGGTTGAGAATCTTGGCGTTGGTCAGCGGAATGATCGCATCGTCGCGACCCGCCACGATCAACGTGCGCTGCCGGATGAGCGGCAGCGCAACGCGGTCCATCCGACACCGCCATCAGTTGGTGCATGTATCCCACGTAAGAGCCGGCCATCAACTGGCGGCCGAAGACACGCTTGATCATCATGGGGGTCGTAGCGCTTGCACCGCCGTAGATGTCTGGAGCGATCTTGGCGGCATAGCGGTCCCAGAACGTCGAGTTGAGAGCCGCCAGCGTACCGATCTAGGATGCCGAGCTTCTTCAGTAAGCCCGAGAGCACGGCGGCCAATACGGAATCGGTAGGGTAACAATGAATCCGGTGAACCGCCGGAACCCGGCACATCGAACCGCACCACGGTCGTGCTCGGGTTCAGTTGCTCCACAGAAGGGTCGAGGACTTCCACGCTCGCTCCGATTCGTTGCACAGCACCAACAGAACTCCGGTGCCCCACCGGATGGCGATCCGGATCTGTTGGCCCAGAACCGCGACGAGGTTTTCATCGTTCATGCTTGCGCTTTTTGGAGAGCACGATGATGTCCGCGACGCCATCTCGAGGCATGGGCTGCTGCGGTGGGTCTGAACTCGGCAGCAGCCGCACCCTGGCGGCGGCCAGCGCATCTGCACCCGCTGACGCGGTGCAACCAACTGCCGCCAAGCTGCGCTCCCATGTCACCAGCACGAGTCCGACGGCACGCGCAAGTCGCCTGTCAACGCTCATGAACATAGCTGCCCGGCGCGGGACCCAGCGTCTTGAGGCCGTTACCGGCGTGCGTGCGTGGCGCGGCCTTCTGATCGCCGCTCCGCTCCACCAGCCACGCCGAGAAATCCGGCCACCACGAGTCACCATGCTCTTCTGCAGAGGCCAACCAGCGCTGCGGGTCCCGCTCGTCGGCGGTTCCCGCGCGGTACGAAGCCTTCGGGTTACCAGGGGGATTGACCAGCGCCGCGATGTGACCACTGGTCGAGAGGATGAATCGCAGCTCTTTGCTTCCCAGTGTCCTGGCACTGTGGTAGCAGGCCTTCCAAGGTGAGATGTGGTCACCAATTCCGGCGACGACATAGGTATCGGCCGTCACCATCCCGAGGTCTACCGGCATGCCGAGCATCGTTGCTGCTCCTGGTTCGATCAAGGCGTTACGCAGGCCCATCATCACCATGTCGCGATGCAGCGCGGCAGGCATGCGCGTGGTGTCAGCGTTCCAGAAGAGCACGTCGAATGCGGTCGGTGAGCGGCCCTGCAGATAGTTGTTGACCCAGTACCGCCATACCAGGTCGGTCGGCCGCAGCCAGGCGAACACTTCGGCCAGCGTTTGGCCGTCGAGGTAGCCTTTTCGTTCCGAAAGCGCGATAGCGAGTTTGGCGCTCGTCTCGTCGACGGCCGCGGTCACGCCCTCGCGACCCTGATCCAAGACGGTCACCATGAGGGTCAGGCTGGCGATGCGCTCCGCCTCGCCCATCGCGCTCAAGTGCGCGGCGGTCATGGCCGCCAGGATTCCACCGGAGCAGGACGCCTGAACATGCGCGCTCTCCGACCCCGTCACCCTCTTGATGACATCCAACGCGTCGACGATTGCGCCACCATAGGTGTCGCATCCCCAATCACGTTGTGCCGCATCTGGATTACGCCATGAGATAGCGAACACCTGGTGGCCTTGGCGCACGAGGTATTCCACCATGCTGCGGCCGGCGGCAATATCCAGGATGTAGAATTTGTTGATCACCGGCGGCACCATCAGGAGTGGCGTCATCCACACCTTCTTGGTCTGGGGTGTGTATTGGATGAGTTCGAACACCTCGTTGCGGTAGACCACCGCTCCGGGCGTGACGGCCAAATCCTCGCCGACCGTGAACGCGTCGGGCTCCACCATAGAGGGGATCCGAGGCGCCGAGGCCATATCGGCAAGGAAGCGTCGCACTCCTCGAACGATGTTCAGTCCGCCGGTGTCGATGACCGCCTTCCACCCCAACGGGCTCACGAACGGGTTGTTGCTCGGCGCCAGCCCTTCCATGACGACGTCGAGTACAAATCGGATTCTTTCGGCGTCCCGGCCATCCAGTTCCGCGTCACTGAACAGCGTGTCGACGATCTCGGTGGCGGCCAAGTAGGTCTGCATCGAACGCTTCAGTAGCGGATTGCCCGCCCATGCCGGATCGCTGAATCGCCTGTCGCCCGTAGCCGGAGCCCGGTCGCATGTGCCCGTTGCGATCGAGGCGAGTTCGCGACCGAATGACTCCGCCCGTTGGGCGAGTACGCCAGGGCGGCGCGCAAGATTCACGCCGAACCTGCCCCAGGACGAATCGGGAATCAATCGGCTGGAGACGCCAAGCGCTGAACCCGTCAGAAGTACGTCCTGTGAGGTGGTGATTTCAGCATGATGCTGAACGTCTGGGTGTGACATCGACGATCGCCTTCGGATTGTTTCGGGTGGGGCTTCGTCGGCGTCATTGCCGGGTGCGTGGCTGAGGTTAATGGAGGGGGTTGGCTTCGCCATCGTCGCCGCAGCACCACTACCCACCGGTACGTTGTGTCCCGACGATGAAGAACCGGGCCGGCGCTGCTATCCGGGGCGGTGTTGAGTGACCGCGTTGCCATACCAATGGCACAGCAGCAGGGCCAGTTCCACGTCCAGGCGGTCGGCGCCTATGTCGCGGCCCCGCCGGGCGACGGCCCGTCCGATCCTGTACTTGACGGTGTTCGAATGCAGGTTGAGCCGTTCAGCAGCCAGCTTGTAGCTGCCGTCACCGGACAGAAAAATGCGCAACGTCTCGCGCAGCCGGGCATCGTTTTCGTTGTCGACGGCCAGGTCGCCGAGCACTTCGGCCACCCACTCGCGCACCTGGGTGATGTCCCCGCCAAGCAGGGCCGCCACCGACACACCGGGATCATCCGCGGCGACCACGCTGGGTTGGTGAGGATCGCGCGCGGCCGCGACCGTCCGTGCCGCCAGCGCCCTGTGATGCGAACGGCGGAACCCGCCGACACCCGCAGCCATCGAACCGATTCCCACACTGGGCGAGTTCGCCTGGGTAGATGCGAACTGGCGGGCTTTGTCGACCGCTTCGGGTGCCGAAGCGCGGAAAGGCAGCCATCCCCATCCGCAGACCGCGTCCGCCGCCACGAACAAAGGGTTCGCCGCCACCGCTGCGGCCTGTCCCATCTCGCGGAGGAAACGTTGCAGCCGGGGCAGTTCGTTGCCCTCACCACTGGCCTGCGGGTACCACAGCACCACCGCCAAGTGATGCCACCGCAGCGGATAGCGAATCGTCGTCGATGCCGAATCGACGTCAACGGGTGCCTTGGCGGCAAGAATCTCGCGGACCCGCAACGCGCGAAGGCTGTTCTGATTCTCCAGCCAACGTTCGCGTTCCTCTTCGTACACCTCGACGACCTGCTGCGACATCCAATCGATGTAGGCGAACATGATTGCCGAAATCTTCTCCAGCACGGCCACCCTGACCGATGGCTCCATGCCGGTGGCCTGGACTTCGGCCGACACGAGTTCGTGCATGCGCCGCTGACCCACTCGATACGCGCGCACAAGCCCGTGCACAGGCACGCCGTGCTGGGCCAACCGCCGCGCATACTCCATCGCCGCGGTCGGCGCCTCGATGCGCTGCACGTCTATTCCATAGCGCATCGCGTGCAGCACGGTGTCGACATTGCCTCCGACGCTGGCCCCCAACAGCTCGATGCTCTGCAAGTCTTCACCGATCTCGGGAATCTCGGATTGCAGCAGATGCTCGATGGCGGCCGTCAACTCGCCCAGCCGTTGGTGGAGTCCGGCAGCGATCTGGCGGACACAGCGGTCCACGTCGGCTTCTGTGGCGGTCGTCACACCATAACGGTAGATCTTCCAGACTCCGCTTGTCGGCAATCAAGCGGTGGAGTTGTCTTCCGGAGACAAAGGGTGGCGGGCATTTCAGCGATCCAGACCATGCCCTTTTGTGCCTGGGTACCTAGTGTTGCCTGTCACACGAGTAGTCCGTTTCGAAGGGAATCACATGGATTTGTCGGCTTTACCCGATCAGCGTGCGGTGCACGATCCGGAGGGTGCCGCTCTCGCAGACGACAAGAGCGACCTGAACAACGCTGAGTTGCTGGACGCCGTCAAGCGTGCTGCTGCGACGCTGCGCAGCAATGGTGTGTCGGCAGGTGACGTGGTGGCCATCAAAATGCCGAACACCGTCGACTTCGTGGTGTCGATGTTCGCCGCGTGGCGGTTGGGTGCCGCCGTCACGCCAGTCAATCCCTCGCTGTCACCTCCAGAGGTGAGTTATCAACTGGCCGACGCCGGCGCCAAGGTCCTGATCGCAGACGAACTGCATCACTGCGACGCGCCGGAAGCCGACACCGGGCGCCGTAACGGCGACTCACTGGCGTTGCTGATCTACACCAGCGGCACCACGGGGCGCCCCAAGGGCGTCATGCTCGACCACGCGAACCTGAACGCCATGTGTCGCAGCGTCATCGAGGGCTTCCGGTTGACCCGCGACGACCACAGCCTGTTGATACTGCCGCTGTTCCACGTGAACGGGATCGTCGTTGGAACGCTGTCACCGTTGCTGGCGGGCGGCCGTGCGACGGTGGCCGGCCGATTCGACACCAAGACATTCTTTGCAGCACTCGAGCACTGCCGAGCCACGTACTTCTCGGCCGTACCAACGATTTACACGATGTTGTGCGGACTGCCCGACGATGTGCAACCAGACACATCGTCGGTGCGGTTTGCAGTCTGCGGGGCCGCGCCCGCGAGCGTCGAGCTCCTGGAACGATTCGAGTCGCGCTACGGCATCCCGATCATCGAGGGATACGGGCTTTCTGAGGGAACGTGCGCCAGCGCGGTCAATCCGTTGAGCGGTCCCCGCAAACCGGGAACAGTCGGACTGCCGCTGCCCGGGCAGACCATCCGGATCGTCGACCAGGCTGGCCGCCGGGCCCCCGACGGTGAGGCCGGAGAGGTCGTCATCAAGGGCGCCAACGTGATGCGCGGTTACCTCAATCGACCGGAGGAGACCGCGAAAACCATCGTCGATGGCTGGCTGCATACCGGCGACATCGGCCGTCTCGACGAAGACGGCTACCTGGTCCTGGTCGACCGGGCCAAGGACATGATCATCCGCGGCGGCGAGAACATCTATCCCAGGGAGATCGAGGTCGTCGTCCACCAGCTGCCGCAGATCGCGGAGGTAGCCGTCGTCGGACGCCCAGACCCCACCTACGGCGAGGTGCCGGTGCTGTACGTCTCCGCTCATCCCGGCACGACCGTCACTGCGGACACGATTCGTGATCACATCGGCGAGCGCCTCGCGAAATATAAATGGCCGGCGGAGGTCATCATTCTCGACGACCTGCCGAAGAACGCCGTCGGCAAGATCAAAAAGCCTGACTTGCGGCGGCAACCGGCCGACTCGCTCGTCACCACATCCGCAGATGGGAGCTGAGCATGAGTTTCACGAAGCCGGAGTTTCCGCCGGTCGATCCAGAAACGTTCTTGGCCAAGCCGCTGATGGAACGGATGCGCTTCCTTACCCAGCATTGGACCGATAACGGATTTGGTTCACCGCGCATGGTGCACGCGATCTACATCGCGAAGCTCGTGCTTCTCTTTTCCCTTGGTGGCGTGTTCGTCGCGACGGTGACGTCGGGTCTGCCGGCGTTCTGGCATATCACGGGGTGGTGGAACCAGCCGATCGTTTACCAGAAAGCCGTCCTGTGGACGGTGCTGCTCGAGGCGATCGGCATCGCCGGGTCATGGGGTCCGCTGGCAGGCAAGGTCAAGCCGATGACGGGCGGCATCCTGTTTTGGCTCCGTTCCGGCACCATCCGGTTGCGGCCGTGGAAATGGGTGCCGTTCACCGACGGTGACCGCCGTACGTGGTTCGATGGGATCCTCTACTTCGCACTGCTGATCAGCCTCGCCGTCCCGCTGCTGGCGCCCGGAGTACACAGCGACTCGCTGTCACAAGCCTTGCCGCACAACACATCCGGGCTCGTCAACCCCGCGCTGCTGGTCGCGCCAATCGCGCTGCTGGTGTTGAACGGCCTTCGCGACAAGACCATCTTCCTCGCTGCGCGGGGTGAGCAGTACCTGCCGGCGCTGGTCTTCTTCACCGTGCTGCCGTTCGTGGACATGATCATCGCGCTGAAGCTGCTGATCGTCGTGGTGTGGGTGGGCGCAGGGGTATCCAAGTTCGGCAAGCACTTCGCCAACGTCATTCCGCCGATGGTCAGCAACAGCCCCTGCATGCCGTTCAAGGCCGTCAAGCGGGCGCATTACCGCGACTTCCCACGCGATCTGCGGCCATCGCGGGCAGCCCACTTCATGGCCCACGTGCTGGGCACGACCGTGGAAATCGCGGCCCCGCTGGTGCTGTTGTTCTCGACCAACAAAGGGTTGACGGTGGCGGCCGTGACCCTCATGGTCGCCTTCCACCTGTTCATCGTCTCGACGTTCCCACTGGCCGTACCGCTGGAATGGAACGTGCTGTTCGCCTACGCGTCGATCTTCTTGTTCCTCGGCTTCCCGGCCTGGCAGGGATACGCCGTGTCGAACATGTCGTCGCCGTGGCTGACGGCGACGATCGTGGCGGCGCTGGTTTTCTTCCCGATCCTGGGCAATTTCCGGCCCGACAAGGTGTCGTTTCTGCCATCGATGCGCCAGTACGCCGGCAATTGGCCCTCGGCGGTATGGGCCTTCGCCCCAGGGGCGGAGTCGAAGCTGAACAAGATCACGCGCAGCGCCCACAACCAGATCGACCAGTTCATCGCCTTCGGATACGAACCGCAGTGGGCCGAGGTCACGATGCAGCGCACCATCGCCTGGCGCACCATGCACAGCCAGGGCCGTGGCCTGTTCTCCGTGTTGTTGAAAACGTTGCCGGACATCGACACTCGCGCGGTGCGTGAAGGGGAGTTCGTCTGCAACTCGTTGATCGGCTTCAACTTCGGCGACGGGCATCTGCACAACGAGGACCTCATCGCCGCGGTTCAGCGGCAGGCCGCCTTCGAGCCGGGTGAACTTGTCGTCGTCTGGGTTGAATCACAGGGCTGGGGTAGCAAGTCGCAGCACTACAAGGTCATCGACGCGGCATTGGGCGTGATCGAACGCGGAACCTGGAAGGTGTCTGACGCGGTCAAGGAGCAGCCATGGTTGCCCAACGGCCCGATCGCCACCAACGTCACGTGGTCGCTGGCCGGCACGCGTGAACCCAGACCCCCGCACCCTGCAGTGGCATGAGTACGGCGATCGTCGTCGGCGCCGGGCCCAACGGCCTGGCCGCCGCGGTCACCTTGGCGCGGGCAGGGGTGGATGTGACCGTGCTGGAAGCCGCCGACGAGATCGGCGGAGGCACCCGCACCAGCGAGGCGATTGTTCCAGGCCTGCTGCACGACCACTGCTCGGCGATCCATCCGATGGCCGTCGGGTCGCCGTTTCTGACCGGCCTCGGGCTGGAGCGTTACGGGTTGGCATGGCGCTCGCCGGAGATCGACTGCGTGCATCCGCTTGACGGCGGTCGTGCGGGGGTGCTCCACCACTCGGTGGAGGCCACCGCCGACGGTCTCGGAACTGACGGCTCCCGCTGGCGCAGGTTGTTCTCCTCGCCCTCCAGACGCTTCGACGCACTGTCCGACGACATCATGGGACCGCTGTTGCGGATGCCGCACCACCCGTTGACGTTGGCGCGGTTCGGAGCGCCGACCATGTTGCCCGCATCCACCGTTGCCAGGTGGTTTCGAACCCCAGAGGGCCGGGCGCTGTTCGGAGGTGTTGCGGCGCATGCGTTTCGACCTCTGCACTTGCCGATGACCTCGGCGATCGGGCTGGGCATCCTCACCGCGGGGCATCGTCACGGGTGGCCGGTTGCGGCGGGGGGTTCGCGATCGATCACCGACGCGATCGCATCGCTGTTGGCCGACCTCGGGGGCAAGGTCGAGACCGGGGTGCGCATCGATGCGGCCAGCCAGCTGCCGCCCGCCGATGTCACGATGTTCGACCTGACGCCTGAGGCTGTCGCTGGTATTCTCGGCGACCGGCTGCCGCCGCGAATTGCACGCGCATACCGGAATTTTCGCCGCGGTCCGGGCGCGTTCAAGGTGGACTTCGCCGTCGAGGACGGTGTGCCGTGGTCGAACCTGGCCGCCCGTCGGGCAGGCACGGTGCACCTGGGGGGCACCTACGCCGAACTTGCCGCGACCGAGCGGAAGGTCCATGCCGGTCGCATGCCGGAGCGGCCCTTCGTCCTCGTCGGACAGCAATATCTAGCCGATCCACAGCGCTCGGTCGGCAACATCCATCCCGTATGGGCCTACGCGCACGTACCCAACGGCTACACCGGCGATGCCACGGCTGCAATCGTCGCCCAGATCGAACGATTCGCGCCGGGTTTCCGCGATCGTGTCATCGGCCAAGCTGTCAATACCACACCACAATTCGCCGCAGGCAACCCCAACTTCGTCGGCGGCGACATCATGACCGGCGCCAAAGATATTCGCCAGTTGGTGTTCGGCCCTCGAATCACGCTGTCGCCGTACGGTATTGGCGTCCCGCGTATGTACATTTGCTCGGCTGCCACACCGCCGGGCCCCGGCGCACACGGCATGTGCGGCGCTAACGCCGGACAAGCCGCACTCAGAGACCTCAACACTCAACGGGATTCCGCTTGACTTCGGTGGCGTTTGACTGGGCATCTGAGGACTTTAGGCCCTACACCGAGGCTGTGATCGGCGCGAACTTGTTTAGATGCGGTCTCGCGATCTAGGGGGCACTGATGGCACAGCAATCCGCCAACGGGATGGAGTGAACTTGAAATGACCGACCCCATTGAACAGATCCGTCAAAATCTCGTCGACCGTATCGCCCAGATCGTCGACCATCACCACGCATCCGGTGTCGATGTCGGATCAGGCGTGGCCTGTAGTTGTGGGGCCCAAAGGATCTCCACACACTCTCGTCATGTCGCCGACCAGATCGCGGATCAGTTGGGCCTCAAGCCGGAGATCGATGAAGTCAAGAAGCGGATCCGCTATGCGAGTGCCATGTTCGGCTGGGAGCTCACTGAGATGGAGGGCGCTCAGTGCTAGCTCAGCGGACATCGACTAGGTAAACGGCAAATGTAGGTAACCGGTGCGGGGGCCATCCCCGGATCGGCTGGAAAGTCGTCGGTTGTATCGCTCGGCGTGATGATTGGTGAATCATGATGAGCCGCAGGTTATTGACGGGCAGCGCCGCCCCACTCGGAGCCACGGCTGGTCCGCATGGCACCAACTTCGCAGTGTCGTCGGGCGGCGACGAGGTAACCCTGTGTCTCTTCGACCGTGACGGCACCGAAAACGCGAATTGTGCTGCCCGATCGTGATGGTGATGTCTGGCATGGGTCGTGCCGGGGGTGCGTGCCGGTCAGGCATACGGTTTCCGTCTCAGCGGACCGTTCATCCCGGCACAGGGCTTGCGCTTCAACCCGGCCAACTACCCGTGCGCCGTTGTGGGCGAGGTGCAGTATGGGCCCGAAGTGCTCGGCCATGCCGTCGATGATCCCTCGGCGCCAAGCAATTGGATTCCGCAGCATGTGTTCCGCATAGTGTGGTGTTAGCCGACATGCCGTTGCCGGCCATGTGGCGGCACCAACGACAACAAGCCGTGGAACTGCGGGGTCGAGGGGCAGGACTACCGACCTCGATGTGCTGAGGTTGCGGGCGCGCCAGCAGCGGGTCGCTCCTCGCGACGCTGGTGCTCTCGGCCGGTGTGCCGCTACTCCTGGGTAGCGACGAGTTCGGCCGCACCCAACGAGGCAACAACAACGCCTACTGCCAGGACAACGAGATCAGCTGGTTTGACTGGTCGACGGTTGATCGTCGGTTGCTGCGCTTCACCACCGAGCTCATCGCGTTGCGCCGCAGCCACCCTGTCTTCCGGCGGCGGCGTTTCCTCAAGGGACACGCCGCGGGCGATCTGCGCTGGCGCATGTGCGCACCACTCGTTCTCGGTGCGCTCGCGGGAAGCCGTCACACGCGGCGACCGCGAGGCTGGACGCGAGGCGCTTGAGGTCCCATTCCCAGGGTCCGGGCAGGGTCTCGTCGAAGTCGTTGATGTCGAACACCAGGTTGCGTTCCGGTGAGCCGAACGTTGTACAGGTGGGCATCCCCACACAACTGAGTGCTGAGGCCGGTGTCGGGGCCGGCGGCCAAGTCGGACGCCATGATCAACGTTGCGCCGGGGAAAAAGGCGAACGGCGAGGCCAGCATCCGTCCATACCGGATCGGCACTAGCTCCGCTATCCGTGACAGCGTCTGGGACTGCAGCAATGTGACCGGATCTGGACGCTGGCCGGTGTCGAGGAGTTCGCCAAGTGCCGACCTGGGCAGCACCGAGCGCCGCGAGCGGCCCCACTCCCCTCGCTGGTCCACCGACAAGCCGCCAGCCACCCATCTTTTCGCATCGGGGAACGGCGGGCCGGAGTTGGTCGACACAGCACTCCTTGGCAAAACTGGCCCGCGGACACCCTCCGAACGGACGAGAGCACCGATGGTTCAGACAGTGGACGAGAACAGCAACGGTCGGCCCGGTGATCGTGTCTCGTGGCCGAAGCCCGCCAATTCATCCAACAGCTACCGCACTCGGATGACGCCTGAGCTCCGGGCGCATAGGCCGGCCGCCGCCGGTGTGACTTGTGGGATTAGTGAATTGATCATGAAACAGGCTGTGCTGTCGTTACTTCTGACGATCCGGCAGTGCTGAACTTCGCTTATTTGCCGCTGGCCGTGGCGACGTCAGCAGCAACAAAGTCCATTAGCAAAAGGACCTTCTGCCCTAGGTATGTGGCTGGAAAAGGCGCACTTTTTGACGTGGGGTCACAACGCCCACGAAAGGAGTATGAAGCATGAAACCGCTATCCGAGTCGCTGAGGGATCCCGCCGCTCGCGTCAAGCAGCTAGACGAGTCGGCCGCTGCCGTGCAGGAGCGCAACTGGGCCGCACTGCAAAAGCGCCGCGAAAAGCTCGACGCCGCGATCAACCGCGAAGTACAGGAGTTCGAGAAGACCACGGCCGAGACCAAAGATGCCACACGCAGCTGGTGGTCGGACACCAAGGGCTCGATAGAGCGCCAGATCGCGGCAATGCGAGTCGATTTCGACAAGCGACAGGCCGAACACCAGCAGCACAACGCCGAGGGGGCCGCGCAAGCCGCCGAGGAGGATGCGGCGCTGGCCGTTACTTTGGCGACCTATTGCCTGGACGCCGCAGAGTCGGCCGTCGTGCGAGCCGAACTGGCTCGCGGCGAGGCCGACCAATTTGCCGTGAGGAGTTGAGGAAAATGACCACAACGCAGACACAAAACCCACTGGGCGACCTGTGGAAGACCATGCTCGCCTGGGGAGTGCTGAACCTGATCTTGGGCGTCGCCGTGTTGGCTTGGCCGGGAATGTCGATCCTGGCCGCGGCGGTGTTGTTCGGCACCTTCCTGGTGATATCGGGCATCGCCCAAGTGGTGGCGGCCTTTGCCCTTGATGTCACTGCCGGCAGCCGCGTGCTGCTGTTCATCAGCGGGGCGCTGTCGGTGGTGCTGGGTGTGCTGGCGTTTCGGCACTTCGGCGAGGGTTACGCCGTATTGCTGCTGGCGATCTGGATCGGGGCCGGCTTCATCTTCCAAGGTGTGGCCGAGGCGGGGATGGCGATTAGCCATCCACTGCTGCCCGCGCGGGGCTGGCACATCTTCCTGGGAATCCTCACCGTCATCGCCGGCGTGGTGGTGATGGGCTGGCCGTTCGACTCCATCGTCGCGCTGGCCATCGTCGCCGGGGCATGGCTTGTCGTCATCGGGATCACCCAGATCATCTGGGCGTTCCGAGCGCGCAAGGACGTCCGGACCGTCGAGCGCGGCATTGAGCGACTGACAAGCCCCGCTTGAGCATCGTTGCCGACAGTCGGCGGACCGCATCTGGGATGCACTCGGCTGCGTTCCGCCGCTGCGGCTTTCGATCTCAACAGCCTTGAAAACATCGCTCACGGAACGGGTCACTTGGCGATGTTCGGGGGCCGAACGTCCCTAGTGCCGCGCGGGCCGTTGACCTTACGTTGTGAATATTGGCGTCAACCGAGGAGATTCGACTTGCGAGAGCGACATCCCGGTAGCGACGGACGGTTTCGGATTTCCACCCCGCTCGTCGACGTGGGCCGGCGTCGCCCAACCCCAGACGTCTCGCCGATAAAAAGTCGGGGAGATTCGGTCGATCAAAGGAGCAAATATTATGACCGTGAACGTTATAGCCGTTACTTTCGATGAGCAGAGCAAGGCGTATCAAGCTCTGAGCACCCTCAAGGGCCTTGACCGCGAGGGCCGCCTGGAACTCAAGAGCGCGGCGGTCGTCGAACGCAACGCCGCCGGGCAACTTCATTTACCCGAGGGCACCGACAACTCCAGCCTTGAGGGCTTTGCAACTGGCGGGCTGATCGGAATGCTCGTCGGCGTCCTCGGTGGTCCCGTCGGGATGCTGCTCGGGTTGGGTACCGGGGGGCTCATCGGAGGTTTGTATGACGTGGATCAGGCCGATATGCAAGACCAAACGCTCGCGGAAGTCGGCCGCCACGTACCGCCGGGGAGCAACGCCCTTCTGGCCGAGGTCGACGAATACACCGACGGCGTCGTCGACGAGGCGATGACGGCGCAGGGCGGGACCGTGCTGCGCCGATCCGCCGACGACGTGTTGGCTGAGATCGAGGCGGCCGAGGAAGCTGCCGAGGAGGCACAGAGGGAGGCCCGCAAGAAGGCGCGAGAACGCAAGAAGGCCGAAATGCACGACAAATACGAGGAACGCAAGACCCATCTGCGCGAGAAGCTGCACATCAGCTGATATCGCGGGCAAGTCTTCGTTCTCGAAGGTCGCAGAGCCACACCGGCTCTGCGACCTTTCCCATGGGGATTAACTGCCGACGCTGGCTGGTCTGGCTTCATTTCCAAAGGCAGGCGAAGCGGGTTAGGCCGCTACACCATCCGAAGCACACATCGGTTCTGGCAACTGATCGAACCACAGTGCGGTCGAATGCGCTTGCCGCTCCTATGGTTTCAGTGGGCACATCAGTTCCAAGGCCGGTGCTTGTGGCGGATGCGTGGTGTTCGGCGTGTCAGGGGTGACATAGTGAACGCACCCGAAAGCACGTTTTCTCGCGTTGCCCGTGTGGAAATGTGTGTGCGGCGCTTATGGCCGACGCCGACGACCGCGGATAGCCGTTGCCCGGCTCCTATCTGAAGTTACGGTGAGGCATGTCACCTACTCGAGTAGAAACACTGCGTTCAACGCTGATCCCACCAAGGCTGCCGGCGCCAGTGAACCCGGCACTGATTAAGCACAAGCAGGAGCGTGCCCGCGACGCGCAAAATCGGATAGCCGACACGATCACCCGCTTTGCCGGTTCTATGACGTTTGTCTACGTGCACATAATTTGGTTTGCGGTGTGGATCGGCTTGCGCGTCGAGCATTACCCGTTCGGGCTGTTGACGATGATCGTGTCTCTGGAGGCTATCTTCTTGTCGACGTTCGTTCTGATCAGCCAGAACCGCGCCGACGCCAAGCGGCAAGTCGTCGCCGACCAGCAATGGCAGACGGTGCAGGAGGAGGATCAGCAGAACCGGGAACTGCTCGATCTCTCGAACCAGATCCTCGATCTGACGAAGGCCGTTCACGCGTATGCACGTGCGGCCGCCGAGCTCAGGCCGGCCAGCGGCGAGCGCCGGGATGCAACCGGCCGGCAGTCCTGACGTCACAACCACATCGATTCAGGAAGGCCGAAATGCGCGAGAACGGCGTTGCTGTCGACGCGACTGCCCCGCGATCAGCGGCGAGGCAGTGCACGACCGGGAGCGGACCGCCCAGCGAAGTGAAGCCGAACTTGCGTCAGCGCGCCCGTAGGGGGCTGAATACGGGCAGCACACGATAGCGCACGCGCAAGTCAAGGTGTTCGTATTGTCCGCTCACCTCGCCGTCGTGGGCGACGGTGGTCGGCCCGTCGACGCAGGTGAAGCTGAACTGCGGAACATGCATCTCGTGATATAGCCGGCTGCGTTGCAGCCGCCCGAGCATGAGCGCCGTCATGATGCGCAGCTTGCTCAATCGGTGCCCGGTCTCCAGGATGCGCACATCGATTAGCCCGTCATCGATGCGGCTGCGTTGTGCCGGAGCGAATCCGGACGGCTGGTAGGTGGAATTGCCAACGAAGAACAGCGATGTCTGCACCGTCTTGTTGTCGAAGCAGATGCGCACCGGCTCCTCGTGGCGCAAGGTGTGCAGCATTGCATACGCCGCGGCCAGTGGCTTGCCGATTGTGTGTTCCAGCCGTTCGCGGGTCCGCACGAATCGCGGGTACGCGCCGATGCTTGCAGTGTTGACGATCATCTGTGAGTCGTTCAAGCACACCAGGTCGACGCAGGACACGTTGCCTTCCTTGATCGCCCCGATGGCGTGGGCCGGATCGGCACAACCGATGTCTTTCGCGAAGTGATTGAATGTGCCCGCCGGGAAGACGGCCAGCGGTCGGCCGGTGTTCACCGCCGCAGCCGCCGCGCAGGCGACTGTTCCGTCGCCACCGCCAATGCCAAGCACTTCCGCCCGCTCGGCGGCGGTGCGCAGCACCGATTCGACCTCGTCATGTGCACTGAGTGTGACGATCTCGGCGCCGGGGAGTTCTCGGCGCACCTGATCGATGACCCGGGTACCGGTACCACTGCCGGCGGCCGGATTGACCACCAGTACCAGGCCCTCACCATGCGGACGGGCAGGCGTATCGACGTATAGCGGATCAGCGCTCGGCAAACGGCTCTCGACGATAGGGGGAACAAAACGTCCCCCCAGCACGGCGATTACCCCACCGATGCCGAAGCCGGCCAACACGTCGCCGGGATAGTGGGCGCCGGTCACGACGCGGGAAAACCCCACCAAGCCCGCCAATCCCGTCAGCACCAGCCCGAGCGTCGGATTTTCCATTGCTACGCCGACCGCGAATGCGGCGGCACTCGCGGAATGACCGGAGGGCAGCGAATGCGACGTCGGGTTCCTATACAGCCGCCGGGCAAGCGGAACCGAACCGAACCGGGGCCGTGGCCGTCGCCACACACGCTTAGCGACTTGATTGCTGACCGCGCTCGTCACCGCCAAGCTGACCACGCCGCGGCCTGCTCCGCGGCGAGCCGACCGGCTGCCCGACATGGCCATGGCCGCCCCGATCGCAAGCCACAGCTTTGCGTGATCGGCCGCGCGGGTCAATGCGGGCATCGTCTTGTCGAGTATTGGCGTAGGTGACTTGGCGACGGCTTCGAACACCTCGGCGTCAAGGGCCGCGAGCCCCTCGGCGATCTGCCGCACCGCTGGCGATCCGTCCCGCCACCACATCGCCATCATCAAAGCCCTGCTATAGAACGACTCTGGAACCTAATGCGGACTGTCTATCGCGAACCCGAGGGCTCTCCCACGTCACTACCGCGCGCTCATCTTCTGCCGATTTGAAGTATCGGCGTAGGGTCCAAAGTCATCGAATCGGTCTAGTCGTCGGCGATCCCGGGGGCGCTGAGCGCCTTCACGGGGTCTTCGTGATGGGCCAACGATCGTGCGGCCACCGCGAATTGAGCGAGTTTGTCGATAATCGTTTGCCCTTCGGGGGTATGCCCCCAAATGCTGATGCCCTGATGTGTGGTGGGCTGCCAGGTGGATTCGTCGACGACGATCGGGTTCCAGCCGACCTCCCATTCGAATCCGGAGGGTGTCATCGCGTAGTAGGACAGTTCCTTGTCGTTGGTGTGTTGGCCGACCGATAGTGCCATATGAAATCCCAGTTGCTTGACCCGCTGGTAGGAGGCGACCATGTCGTCGAGCGTGGCCACTTGGACGTTGACGTGCTGGACCCGGGTGCGGATCGGGTTGATCGGCACGGCGTTCACCGACGCGATGGCCACGGAGTGGTGACGTTCGTTCACCCGCAGGAATCGGATCTTGAGCTTCATGCCGCTGATCGTCTCGTCGATGTAGTCGGACAGCCGCGCGTCGAAGACGTGGCTGTAATACCCACGGACCTCATGCGGCTTCTTGGTGGTGAGCGCCACGTGGCCGAGTCCGCCTGCGCCGGTGACGAATCCGCTGCCGGGGATGTCCAGAGGCAGGGGTGAGGTACGGGCGGTGGTGTAGATCTCCTGGGTGAGTCCGTTGGGCCCGGGGAACCGCAGGAAGCGCTCGACGCCACGCAGCTTGGCATCCTCCTCAGACCCCTCGACGGTGGGCACCCCGTGGTCGACGACGCGGCGACTGATCTCATCGAAGGTGTCATGGTCGTCGAGGTGCCAACCCAGCGCGACGACATCTTCGGCCGGCCCGCACCGCAACAGCACGCGGCATTCTTTGGCATCCAAGCGGAATCGGGCCGTGTCGGGTGCCATATCGTCGAGGTGCATCCCAATTGCCTCTTGGCCGAAGCGTTTCCAGTCGGCGAACTTGTCGGTTTCTATGACGACATAACCGAGGTGGACGTTGCCGAACACCGAGGGGGTGGTGGCGGTGGACATTTGATCTCAGCCTTTCAGGAAGGCGGTGGTGACCGCGTTGAAGAAGTCCGCCCGTTCCCACTGGACCCAGTGGCCGGTCTTGGCGGTCACCAGGACGTCGGCGTTGGGCATACGTTCCCCGAGCATCGTTGCGCCGCTTGGCTTGTTGACCTTGTCCTCGCGTCCCCAGAGCACCAGTGTCGGAGTCTCGAGGGTGCTGAGCCTGCGGTCGCGGGTGAAGTCCATCCGCCACAGCGTGCGCAATCCCGACGGGCGTTGCAGGGGCGGGTTGGCGACGACCTCGGGGTCGATCGAGGACTCGTACCGGGTTTGGATGAGTGACTCCGGCACGGCGTCGCCATGGTAGACGAGATACGAGCGGATGAACGTGCGTAGCTTGTCCAGGCTCGGCCCGTCACCGCCGTAATAGCCGAGCAGGCTCTTGAGGCCGGCCGTGGGGAGTCCGCGGGTTGTGCCGACGCCGCCGGGGCCCATCAGCACGAGCTTGTCGACGCGGTGCGGGGTGTCCAGAGTGAGCCGCAGCGCGCAGGATCCGCCGTAGGAGTTGCCCACCAGGTGCGTCTGGTCGATGCCGAGCACGTCGAGCATTCCCCGGATGTGATCGGCGAGGTAGCCGAACGGATCGCTGCCGTCGACGCCCTTGGCCGAACGGCCGTAACCCGGCATATCGGGCACGATGACCCGGAAGTGCTGGGCCAAGGGTTCGATGTTGCGCGCGTAATTCGACATACCCGATGCGCCGGGGCCGCCGCCGTGCAGCAGCACCACCGGCGGACCGGTGCCGGTGTCGGCGACGAAGATCTCTTTTCCGTTGACGCGTACGGTGCGTTCGGTCATGGTGTTACTAGTCATTGCTCTTCCTTTTTCACGACTTGAATCCGGCCGGGGGTGGCGGCAGCGGCTGGTCCTGTTTGGCGGCGGCGTAGACGAACCCGTCGGGCCGCACCACCACTACCGTCGCGCCCTTCTTCTCCAGCCAACGGGTCAGCGATCCGTCGCTGTCGACGATGCAGTCAGCGCTCGGAACACTATGCGGCGGCGTGACTTTCAAGGTGGGGACGCCAGCGTCTCGCCAGGCCCGGAAGTCCGTTGCCGAGCCGGTGTGCAGCACCGTCCAGCGGCCGGCCACGACGTCGTCGAGGCGCATAGACTCGCCCTTCTCGTCGATCACCCAGGGCTGGGGGATCAGCCAGCCGACGGCGCCGTTGCCGTTCTTGGCGACGAGACCGTCGCGGTAGCGCGCATCGGGGATCCACCGGTGGTCCCGCAGCCAGGTGAGGAAGTAGGGCACCCTGCTGGCGGCGCGGAAGAGGTGGTTGCGTGCCGCGGCGCGCCAGCGGCTGCGCTGAATGATCAGCCTGCCGGTCTTGACCGCGCGGTTGGTCACCTCTTTCACGTGCGGTAGCCGCTCGGCCTGGTAGGTGTCGAGCACGGATTCGGGTAGCGATCCGGACAGTACCGCGCCGAGCTTCCAGCACAGGTTGGCCACGTCGCGCACTCCGGCGCACATGCCCTGACCGATCCACGGCGGCATCGCATGGGCGGCGTCGCCGGCCAGGAAGATCCGGCCCACCCGCCACCGGTCGGCGAACCGGACATGGTGGCTGTAGCAGGCGAAGCCGAGGATCTTCACGTTGTCCTCGCGGATTCCCTGCCCGCGCAAGACCTTCCAGATCACGTCCTCGGTCAGCAGGTCGCGCTCGTCCTCGTCGTCGTGCACCGGGAACTCCCAGCGGTGATGACCCAGCGGAGTGGGGCAGTCCACGGTCGGCCGGTCGGGGTTGCAGTGGAACCGAAGCCGGTCATGGCCCGGCCATTCCTTGAGCACTTTGGTGTCGATGACGATCCAGCGCTCGGCGAAGGTGCGGCCACCGAATCCGATGCCCAGTTGACCGCGGATCGCACTCGACCCGCCGTCGGCGGCGATGACGTAGGAGGCCCGGATGCGCCTGAATTCGTCGACGGTCAGATCGGCGAGCATCAACTCGACGGAGTCGGCGCCCTGCACGACCCGCAGGCATTCGTGTTCGAGTAACACGGACACGTTGGGGAACCGCTCAACACCTTCACGCAGCACCTGCTCCAGTGCGGGCTGATAGATGAACTGCTGGGGCGGGTGCCCGTTACCCCGTGATGCCGGGAGCAGCTTCACGAACGGCACTCCGTCGGCGTCGACGAAGTTGGCCCCACAGCCGGGCTGCATGTCGGCGTTGAGCCGGTCGGCCAGCCCAATCTGCTGCCAGATGCGCAGCACCTCCTCGTCGGTGGAGATGGCACGGGCCCGCGCGTAGATGTTCGGGTCGCGTTCCACGACGACCACGTTCAGACCCATCTGGCCCAGCAAGTTGGCTGCGGTGACGCCCACCGGCCCGTAGCCGACGATCGCCACGTCGTAAGTCGTCTGGTCAGTCATTGCAAGAGCCCTTCACCGGTTGTTGTTAATGTAGCGATCCATATAGTAAGCTACGAATCACGTGATCGTCAACACCCAGAGGAGGCAGCGTGACGGCAAACACCAGGGGCGAGCGGCCGGCGTCCGAAACCGGCACTGCACGGCGCACCCGCGCCAATGGCGAGCAGTCGCGTCAGCGAATCCTGGACGCGGCGACCGAAGTGGCCACCGAGCGTGGCTATGAGGGCACCACGATCTCGTTGGTCAGCAAGAACAGCGGCCTGCCGCCGACGTCGATCTACTGGCATTTCGCCGATAAGGACGACCTGATCGCCGCGGTGATCGAGCGCAGTTTCCAGCGGTGGCTGGCCGCGCTGGAACTGCCGAGTGGGCGGGGGGCCCGCGAGCGGGCGATCGAGTTGGGGACGCAGGTGGCCAAGGCGCTGCTGGATGCGCCGGATTTCCTGCGCCTGGGTCTGATGCTGGCCCTGGAGCACCGCCCGGTGGAACCGCGGGCCCGGGAGATGTTTCTTCAGGTCCGCGACAACGCGTTCCACCGTTTCGCGCAGATCGTGCGCGACGTCGCTCCTGAACTGGATCAGGAGAACGTCCGTCTGCTCACCACCTATGCCATCGCCGGCGCCGACGGCTTGTTCATCGCCAAGGAAGTCGGCGGCGATTCAGTGGATTTGATCAAGCTGTTCGATTTGCACACCCGTTTGGTTTTCGAATCGGCGGTAAGGCTGCTGCAGTCAGGAGAAGAGCTGTGAGCACTCCATCGACTCAGCTGGCCGACGCTGCGCAACTACTCTGCGACGCCCAGAGCAGCGCCATCCCAATTCAGCCGTTGACAAAGCTGTACCCGAATCTCGATGTGGCGCAGGCGTATTGGGTGCAGCGTCTCAACCTCGTTTGCCACATCGACCAGGGTCGTGTGCTGCGTGGTCACAAGATCGGGTTGACCTCCGCCCCGATGCAGGAACTGCTCGGGGTCAGTGAGCCCGATTTTGGCTACATCCTCGACAGCATGATGCTGCCCAACGGTGCGGCGGTGCCGGTCACCGCGTTCTGCGCGCCTCGCGTCGAGCCTGAGGCGGCCTTCCTGATGCGGGCACCGCTGCGCGGGCCGGGCGTGACCGCCGAGGATGTGATGGCGGCCACCGAGGCGGTGGCTCCGGCACTGGAGATCGTGGACAGCCGAATCGCCGACTGGCGCATCACGCTGGCCGACACGATCGCCGACAATGCCAGCTCCGGAGCGGTGGTGCTGGGGGAGTGGGTGCCGATCTCGCAGGCGCCGTCACTGCCCGACAGCACCGCAACCCTGGTGGTGAACGACACGACGGTGGGCACCGGCCAGGGGACCGCCGTGATGGGCGATCCGGCCGCGGCCGTCGCGTGGCTGGCCAACGCACTGGCCCAATTCGGCACCGGCATCGAGCCCGGTCAATTCGTCATGTCCGGTTCGTACACCACTGCGGCGTTCGTGGTGGCCGGCGACGCGGCGTCGGCCACGATCAGCGGTCTCGGCGCGGTCACGGTGAGTTTTCAGTAGTCACGAGGAGGAATGTTGTGAGCTCGCAAGAATATCCGGTGGCGATCATGGGGTCCGGCAACATCGGAACCGACTTGATGATCAAAATCAAACGCAGTGCCGGGCCGTTGCGGCTCGCGGCGATGATCGGCATCGACCCCGCGTCAGACGGGCTTGCCCGGGCCAATCGCCTTGGCGTGCCGACGTCTTCGCAGGGCATCGACGGGTTGCTGGCCATGCCCGGCTTCGGCGATATCCGGCTGGTCTTCGACGCCACCTCCGCGGGCGCGCACGTCAAGCATTGGGAAGCTCTGCGCCACACCGGTGTACGCGTCGTCGACCTCACCCCCGCGGCGATAGGGCCATTTTGTGTCCCGGTGGTCAACCTGGATGACCACATCGACGCCCCCAACCTCAACATGGTCACCTGCGGCGGCCAGGCCACCGTCCCGATCGTCGCCGCGGTCAACGAGTCGGCGCCGGTGTCCTACGCCGAGATCGTGTCGTCGATCTCATCCAAATCCGCCGGACCGGGCACCCGGGCCAACATCGACGAGTTCGTCGAGACAACCGCCACCGCACTGACAGTTGTCGGTGGGGCCCAACGCGGCAAGGCGGTGATCGTCCTCAACCCGGCCGATCCGCCGATTCTCATGCGCAACACGGTGTACTGCCTCGTCGAGGGCGACTGCGACCACTCCGCGATCGAGGCATCCGTCGCCGCGATGGTCGAGCGGGTGCAGCGCTATGTGCCCGGCTACCGGCTGCGCCAGCCCGTGCAATTCGAGAAATTCGATGCCGACAACCCGCTGTATATACCGGAGACCGGGAAGTTCATCGGCACCAGGGTCACCGCGATGCTGCAGGTGACCGGCGCCGCGCACTACCTGCCGGCCTACGCCGGAAACCTCGACATCATGACCTCGGCCGCGCTGGCCACCGCCGAACAGATCGCCGCCTATTCGATGAGAACTGTTGGAGCACCGAAATGACCCACACGACCAGCACGTCGCTCTACATCAGCGACGTCACCCTGCGTGACGGGATGCACGCGATACGACACCAGTACAGCCTGCAACAGGTGACCCAGATCGCCGCGGCGCTGGATGCGGCCGGGGTGGACTCGATCGAAGTCGCCCACGGCGACGGGCTGTCGGGATCCAGCTGCGTCTATGGATTCGGCGCACACACCGATCTGGAATGGATCGAGGCCGTCGCGGGCGTCGTCCAACGCGCGAAGATCGCAACGCTGGTGCTGCCCGGCATCGGAACCATCCACGATCTCGCCGCCGCCCACCGCGCAGGCGCCAGCGTGGTTCGCGTCGCCACCCACTGCACCGAAGCCGACATCTCGGCATCCCACCTGTTCGCCGCCCGCGAGCTCGGTATGGACGCCGTCGGCTTCCTGATGATGAGCCACCTGACCACCCCGCAGCGGCTGGCCGAGCAGGCCAAGCTGATGCAGAGTTACGGAGCCGGCTGCGTGTATGTCGTGGACTCCGGAGGTGCGATGACCATGCGCGACGTCGCCGAGCGGGTCGACGCGGTGCGCCAAAACCTCGACAACACAACCGAAATCGGCATCCACGCGCACCATAACCTGTCACTGGGCGTGGCCAACTCCATCGTCGCCGTGGAGCACGGAGCCCACCGCGTCGACGCATCGCTGACCGGGATGGGCGCCGGTGCCGGCAACGCGCCGCTGGAGGTCTTCATCGCGGCCGCCACCCGGATGGGCTGGCGGCATGGCTGCGACCTCAACGCGCTGGAGAATGCCGCCGACGACGTGGTCCGCCCGCTGCAACAACGCCCGGTCCGAGTCGACCGCGAGACCCTCACCCTGGGCTACGCCGGCGTGTACTCGAGCTTCTTGCGCCACGCCGAGGCGACCGCCGAACGCTTCGGAGTTGACGCCCGCACCCTTCTGGTCGAAGCCGGACGCCGCGGGCTCATCGGCGGCCAAGAAGACATGCTCGCCGACATCGCGCTCGAGTTGACCCGCCAGCCGGCCTCCGCTTAGCCGCGCCGCAGAAGGAAAGGCAATGCTTGCCGGGAACGCCAAAATCGACGTTGGACACTCGAGGAGGCTTCCACGCCGCCATCATCTCGGTAGCCCTCTTGACGAGGCCAACTTTAGAACCACAGGGGCCTGCGGAGGCCAACCCGCTGCGTCGCCGCGGATCACGCCGCGGAGTCGGGCGTGGTGAGCTCGTCGAGGTCAGGCAGCGGTCGACAACAGATCTCCGCGGCCTCGGCGACGGGTAAGCCGAACATGATCAGCACGTCGCGGGTCACCCGGTCGGCGGTCTCGGCGTCGTCACGCTCCGGCTCGTCGTGCAGCAACTGACCGAGTCCCATCAACGCGCCACCGGCGACCGCCAGCCCGAGCACAGAATCGTCGACCGAGAATCGGCCTGCGCGCGTCGCGGCGTCGATGTCGCGCAGGGCCCGCGGGGCGAGCCCGCGGTCGGCGGAAATCAATGTCAACCCGGTGTTGAGAAGCACTCGGGACATCTCTGGGCGACGCCTGAACAGTCGGCCCACCAGCCGGAAACTCCGGGCGAAAGTCTCCGCGGGATCCTCGCCTTCACCAGTCAGCTTGTCCAGTATCGCGCCGAGTTCGTCGAGCACCTCGTTGACCGCTGCCTGGAACAGCTCTTCCTTGCTATCGAAGTGGTTGTAGAACGACCCCATCCCGACGTCCGCGGCCTGGGTGATCTCCAGTACCGGCACGTTGAGTTTGCCGGCAGCCACGAAAGCCTGCGCGGCGCGGATGAGAGCCGCGCGCGTGCGCATCTTGCGCCGTTGCAGGCGATTGTCGGCGACTGGCTGCGCCTCAGTCATCCGCCGATATTAGCAGAGAGCATCAATATTGAGAATTTCGTCAAAAGGGCTTGACGGCGGTGCCTCCCGTAAGTGACGATATCGTCAGCCAACCGAGGAGACCTCGTGAAAACACATGTCGACGCCCACAAAGACCTGCACAGCGAGCAGGGCGGCCTGCGCGGAGAGCACCCCGGGCGCTCCCGCAACCCCTTGATCAAGGTCCGCGATCTGGCATGGCTGGAATTCGAGAAGCCAGACCTTGTGCGCGCGGAAGCCTTCGCTCGGGCGTTCGGCTTCACGACGGTGCTGCACGCCGCCGACGAGCTTCACCTGCGCGGCACGGACGCCGGTTCGACGTGTGTGATCATCCGCCGCGGAACGCAGTCACGGTTCGTGGGCCCAGCGTTCGCCGCACAGGACACCGCAGACGTTGAGCGGCTCGCCAGCGCCACCGGGGCCACGACCCGCGCGCTGCCAGAGCCCACCGGCGGCGTCGTCGTAGAACTGACCGACCCCGCCGGGATTCCGGTCCGCGTCGTCGCGGGAATGCACGAGTTGGCCGAGCTGCCGGCGCAACAGCGGCACACCTTCAACTTCGGGCACGAGCTGCGCCGCGCCAACGCCACCCAGCGGCCGCCGCGCGAACCCGCGCGGGTCCAGAGGTTGGGTCACGTCGTGCTGCAAAGCACGACCTACACGAAGTCGCTCGACTGGTACCTCGATCACTTCGGCCTGATTGTCAGCGACTTCCAGTACTACCCGGGGCAACGCGACCGCGGCCCGGCGATGAGTTTCCTCCGCTGCGACCGCGGGTCCACCCCCGCCGACCATCACACACTCGCGATGGTGTTGGGTCCGTCGAATCGCTACGTGCACTCGGCCTACCAGGTGTGCGACCTGGACGCGATAGCAGCCGGCGGTGAATACCTGCGCGAGTTGGGTTACAAGCGGTCGTGGGGGATCGGCAGGCACATCCAGGGCAGCCAGATCTTCGACTACTGGCGCGACCCCGACGGATTTTTGGTCGAGCACTTCAGCGACGGCGACATGTTCGACAACACGCTCGAGCCCGGCTGGGCGCCGTTGACAGCGTCAGGTCTTGCCCAGTGGGGGCCGCCCGCCTCCAAGGATTTCCTGGGATTGGCTCCTGGCAAGGAAGCGGTTCAGGAACTGCGGTCGATGTTGACCGCGATCCGCGGCGACAACGAATTCGACATCACCCGCCTGCGCGGACTACTGAAAGTGGCACGGTCATGAGCATTTCCGTCTATCGCACCTCCGACGCCTGGTGGGCGGGAACGGCCGACGCAGTGGCCAAGATGGACACCACGGCGACGACGACGGCGCAGCTGTTGGCCGACCGGGCGGCGATCGAGCGAGCGGCCGCGAGCACCGACAGCGTCGCCGTGAAGAGCTTGGATCTGCTCTCGCCGGTGACCGTGCCATGCCGCGTCGTCGCGCAGATGACGAACTTCGCATCGCACGTCGAGGACACTGGCGGAAACCCGAAGAAGGTGCCGCTCACCTTCTTTCGCAAGGCATCGGGATCGCTAGCCGGCCCAGTCGACGACATCGTGAAGCCGGACCATGTGCGCCTGCTCGACTACGAGGTGGAGATCGGTCTGGTAATCGGGCGCGATATGCCGGTCGGCACGACGATCACCGCCGACAACTTCGCTGACTACGTCTGCGGTGTGGCGGTGACGAACGACGTATCGGCGCGCGACGTTCAGCTGACGAAAACGCAGTTCTACGAATCCAAGTCGTACCCGACTTTCACACCAGTCGGGCCGGCGCTGGTGCTGCTGGACGCCGACGAGCTCGATCGCTTCGGTGAGCTGCGCCTGCAACTGCGGGTCAACGGCGAACTTCGACAGGACAGCACGGTCGAAAGCGACATGATCTATCGGCCTGTTGAGGCACTCACCGGGTTGGCTCGTTTCCAGCAGCTGTCCGCGGGCGACCTGGTGCTGACCGGCACCCCGGTCGGGACGGCCCTGTCTGCGCCGCCGAAGCCGGTGCAGAAGCTCGTGGGTCTGCTGCCGGACGACCTCAAGTGGAAGATGTTCTTCGCGGGACAGGCCAAGAACAGCAAGTACCTGCGCGACGGCGATGTCGTTGAGGCGAGCATCGCCACCGACGACCGCAAGATCGACCTCGGCACGCAGCGCAACCGGGTCAGGTACGCATGAGCGACAATCCCTCCTTCGTGCCGGTGGTGATCGTCGGCGCCGGGCCGACCGGGATCACCGCGGCGACAAAGCTTGCCCAGTACGGCGTGGACTGTCTCATCCTCGACCGCTGGGAGGACGTCTACCCACAGCCGCGTGCCGTACATCTGGACGACGAAATCTGCCGGCTACTAGCCGGACTCGGCATTGCAGATGAGTTCGCGTCCATCTCGCGACCCGCGCAGGGCCTGCAGTTGCGGGACCGGAACATGCGCGTGATGGCGGAGTTTCACAGGGATTGCGCGGAAAGCGCCAACGGGTTTCCGCAGGCGAACATGTTCGACCAACCAGAATTGGAGGGACTACTGCGGGCGAACCTGAAGCATTACCCGCAGGCCGTCCTCCGTGGCAATGCCGAGGTGAGCGAAGCGGTTCAGATCGCCCCCGGCCGATTGCAGGTCACGTTCACCGATCGGGTCAGCGACGAAGAGCATCGGGTGGAGACGAGTTATGTGCTCGGCTGCGACGGGGCGAACAGCCTGGTCCGCGCCGCAATCGGCGCTCGCATGCAGGACTTGAGGTTTGAGCAGCGTTGGTTGGTGGTCGATGTGGCGACGACAGCGGAGCTGGACCAGGGGGAGAGCGTCCACCAGGTCTGCGACCCGCATCGAGCGGCCACCTACATGCGGATCGGCGATACCCGCTACCGATGGGAGTTCCGACTCCTCCCGGACGAGATGGCCGACGACTACAGCACTGCGAAGACGCTCTACCCGCTGATCCAGCCTTGGGTGGAAGGCGTTGCGCCAGAACAGCTTGAGCTCGTGCGCGTCGCTGAATACACGTTCCGCGCACAGGTGGCGAACTGCTGGCACCGTGGCAACATGTTCATCCTTGGCGACGCCGCCCACCTGACACCGCCCTTCATCGGCCAGGGCATGGGCGCGGGCCTGCGCGACGCGACGAACCTCGCGTGGAAGCTCGCCGCCGCGATCAACGGATGGTTGCCGGAGACCGCCCTGGACACATACGAGCAGGAGCGGATACCACACGCGCGGTATATGATTCGGTACGCGCTAGCAGTGGGAGCGGCCATGACCGCGGGTGGCGAGGTCGGCAACTTCCTCCGCCGGGCGGTCGTTCCGCGGCTGCATCTGATCCCGGGGGTGCGCAAAAAGATCGCCGACAGCGCGACACCCGCGTTACACCGCAGTGAGCTGGTCGTGAAACCCTCCCGACGGCGGCGATTGGCAGGCCGGTTGTGCCCAAACCCTGTTCTGACAGAAGGTAAACGGCTCGACAACGTCGTCGGCGCCAGGTTCGCGGTGGTCACGTCCGTACCGCTCAACCCGTCCCAGCAGGTCGAAATGGCCGGCCGCGGTGCCGCGGTCGTCACCGCGCATCCCGGGACGGAACTGGACCTCTGGCTGCGGGCCGGCCGCGCCACGGTCGCCGTCGTGCGACCCGATCGGACGGTACTGTGCGCCGGCCGCGACCTGACCGAAATGCTCAATTCAGTACCGGTTTTCGCGACAGGCGCCGATACGGGCGCTGATGCGTAGGCCCGCCGCCGTCCCGGTCTACGGGCCGGATCTGTATGCGACACAGGCGATCGTCGACCCCCACCCACACTATGTACGGCTGCGACGACTCGGTCCTGTGGTGTGGTTGACCAAGCAGCGGGTCTACGCCCTGCCGCGCTACGCGGAGTGCAAGGCGGTGCTACGCGACGACAAGACGTTCATCTCCGGCGAAGGGGTCGGCCTCAACCGGCTCTTCAACCGGCTGTCTCGCGGCACAACACTCAACAGTGACGGCGACGAACACGACCAGCGGCGCAAGCTCGTTGCGCACCGACTCCTGCCACGCGCCTTGCGGACGATGAGTGACGTCGTAACCGACCAGGCCGAGCAGCTGGTCACGGGGGCCGTGAAACGTCGACACGTGGACGGTGTCACGGATCTGGCGACGGCGCTGCCGCTTTCCGTGGTTCCTGATCTCGTCGGCTGGCCGGAGGACCGCCGCCGGCACCTGCTGCGCTGGGGCGGAGCCACATTCGATGTCCTCGGGCCGCTGAACCGCTTTTCCCTCAAGTCGGTGCCGGCCAGCGCGCAGATGTTGCGCTTCTCGAGGCACGTGGTGCGCCACCGGTCGGTGATCCGCGGCAGCATGGGCCACGATATCCTTGCGGCCGCCGACTCGGGCAGGCTTCGCCACAGCGAGTGCTCGGCGCTGATGATCGACTATCTCGTTCCGTCGCTGGACACCACGATCAGCGGAATCGCCAGTGCACTGGCACTCTTCGCTTCGCATCCGGACCAGTGGGACGCGCTACGTGCGGACCCGTCGTTGCTGCCCAATGCGATCAACGAGGTGCTTCGGCACGAGTCGCCGTTGCGGGCATTCAGCCGAAAGACGCGGCAGCCGGTGGAGATTGCGGGTATCGATGTTCCGGCCGGGTCGCGAGTGCTGGTTTTATACGCGTCGGCGAACCGAGACGAGCAGGAATGGACAGACCCCGATGCGTTCGACATCCGGCGCAACGCCACGCGCCATCTCGGATTCGGGCACGGCACGCATGCCTGCGCCGGGCAGGGGCTGGCGCGACTCGAGATGCAGGCGATGCTCGCTGCGCTGACGCGGCAGGTGAGCCGAATCGAACTCGCCGGCGAGCCGACATGGGCGATCAACAACATCATCCGCTGCTACGAGCACCTGCCGCTCAGGCTGATCCCAGCCTGAGCGGTCCTGGAGCCGACCTCGCCTGAGGCGTTGTGCGGCAGATCAATTGCGATTATTCATCGCGATTTCTGGCTCTAGGCAGGCATCCGTCAGCAACGAGACTACCGGCTAGCCGGAAGCCGAGATTGGGGGCTGCAGCCACCGCAGATGGGCGCCACCACCGAGGACTTCGGACCTCATCCGCGTGAAGATATCTATACAACGTCCGTCTTAGTGAGGAGTCATGATGATGATGATGACTTCAATCATCGCCCTGACCGCTGTGGTCACGGGCTTCACGGTGGAATGGGCGCAGCGCAAGGGCGAGCTCTGGGCAGCCGCGCGCGACCAGAACCTCTGAACCACGCCTGAACCACCCCGGCTTTCTGATGCTCGGCACGGCCGGGAAGATGCTGGTTTCACGTTGTCGTCCCCGTAATAACGAGCAGGTCATTTGCAACGTGTGTGACTGCCAGAACCTTACCCGCTAGCTCATAGCGACGACCCCTGCTTACCCGCACGGCAAACTGCTGCTGGCATTGACGACATCGGATCCCCCAACCGCCATGCTCGATGTAATACCCAGCACACCACAGAGGGGCAGGGCATGACGAAACTCAGGGCAACGAAAAGTGCACGGGCAGAACATTTCTGCGCGACGGACTGTGAGGGCGGCACGAGGACACTCCAGGACGTAATCGCCGCGAGCCGCGCGGCGGTTCAGACGGTGCGGCGTACCGCCGTGGTGCAGGCGAACGAGGCCGCCATGTTGATGTCGACGGTGGCGATGGCACCCTTGCGGCTGCTCGGCGGTGGCTACGACACTGCAACCAGTTCTTCGCTGGACGCGAAGGCCCTCACCGCGCCCACGACCCGTCCTGTTCTGCTTGTTCATGGGTTCGCGGGTACCAAGTCAAGCTGGGCCTTGGTCGCCGACACCCTCAAGGCCCGAGGCGTGGCCGTAGAGGCGATGAGCTACCCGCCGGTCGGCACATCTGTGCAGCAGCTAGCTGAGCGGCTGGTGGCCGAGGTGGAGAGAATCTTGGCGGTAACCGGCGCCGACAAGGTGCATCTCGTTGGACATAGTCTGGGCGGTGTTGTCATCGGACAGGCCATCGCCGACAGACGGCTGACCGGGCGGGTTGACACGGTCATTACCCTCGGCTCGCCATTCGGGGGGTCACCCTGGGCGGGCGTACTGCCATTTCTCGAAATCGTGCGGGAACTGCGAGCCGGATCGCCATTATTGAGCCGTCTCGCATCCACCCCGTTGCCCGATGGGGTCCGGTGGCTGTCATTGACCGCAGCGCTCGACGTCATTGTGCCCGGTGCGCGTGCAGTGCGGTCGCACCCTCAGGCGGAAACCATCACCTTCGAAGGTGTCGGCCATCTCGGGATGCTCGTGAGTCGGCAGGTGATTGGTTGCATAGCAGCTGAGTTGTGCACACAGGAGACCGCCGACGCAGGACGAATGCCGGTATTGCAGAGCGTCTCTTGAGAGTCGAAGGCATTGTCAGGGTGTGCCGCCACTTCTCTTTTTGGTGCTTTCGCACTCTGGAGCATTGGGGCTGGCCGGAGCCGCTTGCTGGCGCTAACCGCCATGAAACCTTGTTGCATATAAGCGATTCTGAATGTGCCGGCAATCTCGCATTCGGCACCAAACAGGAGGCCCGATGATGCCGGTCGATGTGCGCGCTGTCGGCGTGACGTTTCCGAAGCGTCCTCTCGCAGGCACGGCGCTGGATCCGAGTGACCCTTACGCACGGCAATCAGAGACATTCCCGCGACTGACACCCGATCAGGCCCAGCGGGTCGTTGCCTTCGGTGTGGTGCAGCGACTTGTCCGCGGCACCGTGTTGTTCGAATGCGGCGATCGACGTCCGGATTTCTTTCTCGTCCTTGACGGGTTCGTCGAAGTCTACGAATCACGCGGTGGTGCCGAGCGTGTGATGTACGCGCACCAAAGAAACCAATTCACCGGAGAATTGACCATCTTCAACGAGCGAGCGGTCATCGTCGGCGCTCGCATGGGTGCCGACGGCACCGTCGCACGGCTGAGCCCGCCCCAATTTCGTCGCCTTCTCGCCGCTGAACCTGACATCGCCAATGTGGTGATGCAGGCATTCATCTTGCGCCGCGAGGGCTTGATACTTCACGGTCACACACCGGTGCAGATCATCGCCCCGCAACGGTCGGCGGAGTCACTTCAGTTGCAGCAGTTCTTGACTCGTAATCGGCACCCGTACCTTCTGGCACATCCCGAAAGCGATCCCGAGGCGGCATCACGGCTGTCGGAGTTGGGCCTGACGATCGAGGACACCCCCGTGGTGCTCTGTGGCGGCGGTCGGGCAGTGGTATCCCCGACGGCTCGTGAACTCGGTGACACGCTCGGAATCGCTGAATCTCTCCACCCATCGCATGTGGCCGACGTGGTGGTGGTCGGTGCCGGGCCTGCGGGCCTTGCCGCAGCGGTATATTCCGCGTCCGAGGGGCTCGACACGGTCGTTGTAGAAGGTCACGCCCCAGGAGGGCAGGCCTCGACGAGTTCGCGCATCGAGAACTATCTCGGTTTTCCCCTGGGAATATCGGGCGCTGACTTGGCACATTTTGCCCAGGTACAGGCGCAGAAGTTTGGTGCGCACATCATCGTGCCCCGCGAAGTCGTGCGACTGCGGACCGACTCCCGACCGTACGCACTGGAGCTTGACGACGGCACGGTTGTTCGCGGACACACGGTCGTCCTGGCCACCGGCGCGCGCTATCGCCGCCTGCCGCTGCCGGACATCGCTCGTTTCGAAGGCGCCGGTGTGCACTACGCAGCCACCGCCATCGAAGCGGCGCTCTGCGAAGGCGAGGAAGCGATCGTGGTCGGCGGTGGCAATTCCGCCGGACAGGCGGCGGTGTTCCTGTCACGGCACGCCGCCCACGTGCACGTCCTGGTCCGCGGTGCCGGCTTGGCATCCACCATGTCCGACTATCTGGTGAGCCGCATCAAGGCCGCACCCGAACGCATCACTTTGCATCCACATACCGAGGTCACCGCGCTGATCGGTGGCCGTCATGTCGAGGCTGTGACGTGGCGCAATCAGGTCACCGGGGACTCTGAGACCCACCGCATTCCCAACGCATTTCTCATGCTCGGCGCAGAACCGAACACGGAGTGGCTCAACGGCGCTGTAGCGCTGGACGACAAGGGGTTCGTGCTGACGGGTGACTCACCAGGTCCTGGGGGACCTGGTGAGTCCTATGCGCCGGCCGATCCGCTGGTCACCAGTTGCCCGGGTGTCTTCGCCGTCGGCGATGTGCGGCGCGGATCCCTCAAACGGGTCGCTTCAGCCGTCGGTGACGGCGCGGTCGTCGTGGCATCGGTACACCAGGCGTTGGTCGACAGGCGGGGCGATGTCCCGGCATCTGCCGCGCCACCGCGCTACCGACCGCAATCAAGGTGCGCACCATTTTGACAAGGTGCTGTCGATTCCACTCCAGCGCGGCACGGCAGGGTCACTCAACGAATCGGCCGGATATGACGCGGGCCGCAGGGCTGTAATCGGTTGCGTCCCACAGTTAAGCCGAGACAGCGATGATCCTCCCACCGGCGCCCGGCGGGAGGATCATCGTGGATGAGAAGTGGTCCGTCGTTTCCTCCTCTAGAAGCGCGGGTCGGGTCGGCCGTTGACGCTAGCCACCTTGGATCCCCAAGAGATGAGCTCAGGACTGGCGTCGTCATTGGGGATTCGGCACTCGATCAATACCGGGCCGCCCTTATGAGCGTGTGCCTTGCTGATCGCATCGGCCAGTTCGCCCGCGGTGCTGGCAACCAAGCCGAGCCCAGCGCCCTCGCCGGCGTTGAACACGTCGATGAGGCCCGCGTAGTCCCAGTTTTTGTAGTAGTTGTACGGACCGTCGTGAATGGCCGACTCGATCACGTACCCGCGGTTGTTGACCAGGAAGATGGTGAGCTCCTGGCCGTGGCGGATCATGTTCGACACTTCCTGTGCGGTCAGCTGGAATGATCCGTCGCCGATCACCGAAACCAGGCGGCGGTCGGGCTCAAGGCCTTTCGCATAGCCGAAGGTCGCAGGCACTGACCAGCCGATCGAGCCGTACTGCATCTCGATCTCGAACCGGGCGCCCCCCGGTAACCGCGTGTACATGCCGTTGAGCCAGGAGTCGCCGGTTTCCACCAGCAGCGTGGACTGCGAGTCGAGATCCTGCTCGATCTGGCGCCACATCTCCACCCGGCTGAGCGGCGTCGCAGGTTCCACCTCGGCGGCCGCCACCGGACCGGACGTGGTCCGGTGGAGCCGGTGGAACTGGGTCAGCGTCGCCGCATTGCTTGGGACCTTCTTGGCGAGGTCGGAAAGGAACTCGGCCAGCGACACGCCGTGGAATTCGGCGTCGGGCAACTGCACCTTCCGGGGCTCGGCATTGATGAGCCGCCCGCGGGCTGGCTGCGCGCTCCAACCCACCGTGGTGTAGTCGTTGAATACTGCCCCCGCCGCCACGATGACGTCGGCCCAGTCGACGATGGCCTGACATTGCGGGCTACTCACCTCGCCCCAGTAGATGCCGACGTATTGCGGATGGTCTTCGGGGAAGAAGCCTTTGGCGTTCGGCATCACCGCTACCGCGCAGCCCAGCGCCTCGGCCAGTTCCCGGAAGGCGTCGATCGCACCGTGCGCGCGCAGGTGCACCCCGGCCAACAGAATTGGCTTCTTCGCCTGCTGCACAAGGTCGCTGGCCCGCCCGACGGCGTCGGTCAGCATCCGCGCATTGCTGGGCTCCCAGGCCGGCAG
>JBKPSU010000201.1:0-33826 GCA_046735135.1 Actinomycetota bacterium | reverse complement strand
GGATCGGCATGGGCCGAGGTACACGTGGACGATCTGTGCGGTCGTGGAGCCGACTAGTTGCTCGCGCTCGGCGAAATCAGGTTCCAGCACGCATTTGGGCCCCTTTGCGTGCATCAAGTCTGATCTCGGCGGCCACAACGGGTATTACGTTGGCGTGGTGGAGCAAATCAGCCGGGTGAAGCTGACCAACCCGGACAAGGTGCTGTATCCCGCGACGGGTACCACCAAAGCCGAGGTGTTCGACTACTACGTCAACATCGCCGAGGTGACGATCCCGCACATCGCCGGCCGCGCGGTCACCCGCAAGCGCTGGCCCAACGGCGTCGACGCGCCGTCCTTCCCGATACCGGATCCTTCTGGCCGCCAACGTGTTCCGCGAGCCGATCGATGAACCCGTTCCCCGACCGCATTGCACTGGCGATGAGCAGTGCGTCGGCGCTGGAGAAGTATCGGTACACCGTTTGTCGCGTGACGCCGAGCCGGCGGGCGACGTCGGCGATGCGCATCGCCGGACCGCGCTCGGCGACGACCTCGTCTGCCGCGTCGAGAATCCTTGCGATCGCCTCCTCATCCAAGGCCGGCCTGACGCCGCTCCACCCGTGGCTACGCACCGGCGGTGACGACGGCGTCGATGTCGAACTCGACGGGTAGGCTCGTCGGGCCGGTCATGCCCAGCATCGGCTTCCACGGGGCGACTCCGGCGCGATGGAGAGTCGGCGGCCGCCTGGCGAGGATCGTGAGCGCTTGAGACTGCGGTTGTTGACAGCTTTCGCCCGATTCTCGTCATTTTCCGTAGTCTCGCGGAACCGATTGACGGGGGGCATACAGTGAGCGCCCCTAGCCTTGGCGTTTGCCGACCCTACGTTCCGGACGCTGTGGTCGCGATGCCACCGTCGACCGGGATGATCGCGCCGGTGAGGTAGGAGCCCGCGCGACTCGCCAGGAACACCGCAATGCCTGCCATATCGTCGTCGCGTCCGATCCGGCGAAGCGGCGCCGACGACGCGATCGAGTCGCCGAAGGCGTCGAGTGTCGCGGCCATCATCTTCGATCTGAACGGGCCGGGCGCAACGGCATTGACCGTGATGTGCTGAGGTCCGAGCTCGCGGGCTAGCACCCGCGTCAGCTGGTGGATGGCCGCCTTGCTGCTGGCATATGAGTACACGGGCAGCCGGCTGACGTGGATCCCGTCAATGCTCCCGACATTGATGATGCGGGCGGGGTCGTCGGCGCTGCCTGCCTGGCGTAGAGCCGGCAACAGCGCCTGGACGAGCCAGAACGGCGACTTGACGTTGAGGTCGAGAACCTTGTCCCACGCCGAGTCCGGAAAGCTCTCCAGCGGTTCGCCCCATGTTGCGCCCGCATTGTTGACGAGGATGTCCAACCTGCCCGTATCCGCGGTGACGAGCTCGGCGAGCCGAAGGCATTCCTCGTGCTGAGACAGGTCCGCGGGGATCGCCTTCACGTCGCCGAACTGCGAGAGCTCCCGCTCGGCGCTTGCGCAGGCGTCGGCCTTGCGGGAGCTGATCACCACCTGGGCGCCCGCCTGCAGCAGGCCCCGCGCCATCATCATGCCGATTCCGCGAGTGCCGCCTGTGACGAGTGCGTGCTTACCGGTGAGATCGAAAAGCTCTGTGTGCGTGCTGTTTTGATCATCGGTCATTGTCGTGGCTCTCTATGTCATCGGTCCTGCGTCGTTGTAGGCTCACCTATAGGCAATGGGAGGCTCGATGAGCTGCTGTCATTATCAGCCCACCGGTGATGGACTCGACACGGCATTCACCGTAGATGCATCGAGGATCACCTTCGGCAGGGGCTGTCTCGCGGAACTCGGCGACCGCGCCGAGGCCCTCGGCATGACGCGGGTGGCGTTGTTCTCCGACGCCACTGTGGCCACTCTCGAGGTCTTCGACACCGCGCAGCGCTCGCTGCGCTCCGCGGGCATCGACGTCGTCGTCTACACCGATGTCCAGGTGGAGCCGACGGACGAATCGTTCACGAGGGCGGCGGCGTTCGCGTCGGAGACCAAACCCGATGGTTATGTGTCCGTCGGCGGCGGCTCCGTGATCGACACCGCCAAGGCGGCCAACCTGTATGCCAGCTACCCGGCTGAGTTCCTGTCGTACGTCAATCCGCCGGTCGGGGATGGGACGTCGGTGCCCGGACCCCTGAAACCGCACATCGCCTGCCCGACGACTTCGGGCACCGGCAGCGAGGTGACCGGCATGGCGATCTTCGATCTGCTGTCGATGTCGGCCAAGACCGGCATCGCTTCGCCCGCACTGCGCCCGACCGAAGCGCTCGTCGACCCGGACAGCACCGACACCCTGCCCGCACCGGTCGTCGCGTGCTCGGGGCTCGACGTGCTCTCCCACGCGCTGGAGTCGTTGACCGCCCGTCCCTTCGTCCGACGTGCCGCTCCAGAACGCCCGGGTCGTCGACCGATGAGCCAAGGCGCCAATCCATGGAGCGATCTCGGGAGCCGGGAGGCCTTGCAATTGCTCGGGGAGTATCTGGAGCGGGCCGTCAATGACGCGTCGGATCGCGAGGCGCGGGAGCAGACCATGTGGGCCGCCACCCTCGCGGGCATTGCATTCGGCAACGCGGGAGTGCACATCCCGCATGCGATGGCCTACGCGGTGGCCGGGCAGGTGCGCGGCTTCCATCCCGACGGTTACCCAGGATCTGAGCCCATGGTGCCGCACGGCATGTCGGTAATCCTCAACGCGCCCTCCGCTTTTCGCGTGACCGCGACCACCGATCCGCAACGCCACATCGAAGCCGCCGGATACCTCGGGGCCGACGTCAGTGGCGCCGGTCCCGACGATGCGGGCGCTGTCCTTGCCGAGGACCTCGTTCGAATCATGCGTGCAGTCGGAATGCCCAACGGCTTGGCGGCGGTGGGCTACGCGGAAGCCGACCGCACAAAGCTGGCCGACGGCGCGTGGCCCCAACAGCGCCTGCTGCAGAACGCGCCGATCGAGACCGACAAGCCGTTGCTCGCGAACATCTTCGCCGATGCGATGAGCTATTGGTGAGTCGTCAGTCGTTGGTCTCCGCGACGAGCACTTCGGTATTGGCGCGACGACGAAGCGCCGACGGGACGGATCCGAGCAGGCGACCGGCAATCGAGTTGACCCCCACGTTGCCGACGACCAGCAGGTCGGCCTTGACCTCGTCGACGAGATTCATCAGCACGTCGATCGCGGCGCCGGCGATGGCCTTTTCCTCGACGTCCTTGGCCCCCGCGGCCCGTGCGCGGTCGCTCGCCTCGCGCAGCATTCCGTACACCGGTGCATTTCCCTGGGTCTTGTAGTCCTCACCCTTGAGCTGGTCGGGTTCGCCTGACTGTTGCTGCTCTTCGGGCAGGTATGCCGTGGCGACGATCAGCTTTGCGTCGTTCTCCGCAGCGATTGCCCCGGCGCGATCAACCGCACGAAATGACGTCTCCGAGCCATCGGTTCCGACCACCACGACTTTGTATGCGCTCACCAAATATTCGTACCCGCGGTTGGCCGGTTCCACACGTTTGCTGTTCAGTGGGGAGAATGGGGCGGACAGATCACCACGAGGAGGATCGATGCTGACCGAATGGGGTCGCAGGGGAGATGCCGCCCTGACGCGGGGGACCGATGCCGCCCACGAAGCCGTTCACGCCACGGTCGTGCACCTGCGACGCATCGTCGGCGCGGTGTCCGTGGCACTCGGCCGCGTCAGGCGTGAGGCTCAAGACCTGGTGTGGGATTACCAGGATGTGGCCGCCGACTTGCGGCGGCCGAGCGTCTCCGACGAGCCGCAGATCGAACCGCCGGTGCTGCGCGTGGTGCGTACCGACGCTTCGTGAAGCCCTAGCTTGCCGTGTGGACGATGAGGATGTCGATTTTCGCCTTGCGGGCGACGTCGGCGGGAACCGAGCCCAGTAGCCGTCCGGCCACCGAGTCCAGTCCGACGTCGCCGACCACGAGCAGGTCCGCCTTGACGTCCTCGACCAGTTTCACCAATGCGTGCACGGGCGCACCCTCGATTGCGCGCTCCTCGACATTCTTGGCGCCGGCCGCCGTAGCGCGCTCGTGTGCCTCCCGAAGAATCGCGTACACCGGCGCATTGCCGTGCAGGATGTAGCTCTCACCGCCGAGGCTGTCGGCGGCGCGGGGATCGGACACGTGGTCATGCGACGGCGGCCTTGACCAGCCGCCCCTTTCGACCGAGGGGATGTGCGCGCTGGCAACGATCAGCTTGGCGTTCGACTGCGCAGCGACCTCGCCGGCGCGCTCGACCGCACGCAGTGACGAGTCCGAGCCGTCGGTCCCGACCACGACCGTCCGATAGCCGTCCATGCCGCCTCCCAAGGGTCCGTGCGACGACACCGAACACTAGCGCCTGGCAGTCGGCGACGGACCGGATTTCTCGGGTTTGGCAAATGGGGTTGTCAGATAGGTTTGGCCCGCCACCGGCTGGATGGCGGGCCGATACAGCTCGCTGCTGAACTGTAAGAGTCTACGGACCTTGGGACTCCACAGAGCACCCTAAGAGAAATGCAGCGCGGGGGAATCGGGTGTTTCCCTATGTTTTGGAGGAATTGCGCCTACCCGGCCGCCCACTGCTTGGCGCGCTCGAGATCATCGAGGCCGAACAGCGCGAGTTCACCGGGAACCATCCAGGCCAGCGCATGCAGGGTATGGGCGACCCATTCCTTGTCGGTGACGATCGCGATGCGCTTGAAAGCCGAATGATGCCGGAAGAGAGCACCGAAGCCTATTTTCAGGTCCTCGACCAGACCGCCGGGCCCGAACCCTTCATAGTCAGACGCGATGACCTCGACGATCCTCAGCTCGTCGGTGTTCAGCAGCTCGTCCATGGCGGGCTTGAACGTGCGCAGGTCGTCGCCGCGGACTCGGCCGGACACGCGGATGCCGATCACTCCGTCGGGCATGTCTTGCAGCAGTTCGATCATGGTGGCGCCTACTTCCCTGTGCGCTCGCGGTGTTTACAGCCCGGCCAGCAGCAGGGCCTGCGCATGCCTTCCTCCAGCTCTTCCTGGGTTCGGCGAATGCGGCGCTCGCGGGTCTTCTCCTGCTTGGCGTCCTCGACCCAGCAGATGAACTCGTTGCGCGCAAGGGGAGTGATGTCCTTCCAGGCGGCGAGCGCCGTGGCGTTGTCGATCAAGGCGCTACGCAGATCTGCGGGCAACTTGTGCACCGCCCCGCCGGGCACTCGCTGGCTGCTCATCCGCCCAAGGGTAATCGGAGCAGAACCCCTCGCCCGCCGACCTTGCGCCGCAGCCTCCACCGCACGAACCCGGCGTAAAGATGCCCCATTACCGCGAGCATGCCGATGCTGATCATCCATGTCGATGTGGCGTGCCTGCACAGCGGATCGTCCACGCCGGGCACGAGATAAACCCGCCGGCCTTCATTAATCGCGCACGAATCGTGCCCACTCGCTCAGCGCGTTTTGGTCGTAATCGACTGGCTGCCCATCGCCGCCGCGAGCCCGTGCAGCCGTGTCTCGCAGCTCTCGAGGACACCGAGATCGACATCCGCCGCCCCGGCGCGGCCGTTCGGGTACTCGAATGGATTGTCGATGTCGCGGATCATCGCGACCGCATACACCAGCAGGTATGTGATCACGCCGACCATGAGCAAGGTGGGAGCGAGCTGCCCGATCTGCGTGATCAACAGCAGGACCAGGATCATCAACCCGGTGACCTCGGCGATGAGATACCCGGCCGACACATACGACGTGCGCCGCATGGTGTCCATCCTGATCACCGACCTGCGGATGTTGGCTTGCTCGGACTTCAGCCGAGTCGTGAAGCCCGCCTGGATCTTCGGCGCGAACACGATGAAAAAGGGATTGAGCCGACGCAGGTGCTCGAGCACGTCGTCGTAACCATCGTCGCGCACGAGCCATCGGCGGATGGACGCACTGATCTCCGCCAACAGAAAGACGCATCCACGCGCTTCCGGAAGCTTGAGTTCGGCGTCCATGATCAGGCACTCGTCGGCGATCGATTCCAGACTGCCCGCCACTTCGCCTGGCAGTCGCTCAGCCTCTTTGAAGTCGGCGGCCGTGCCGCTGAGGATGAACCCGACGATGAAGACCTCGGCGGCGATGACGCCGGTGAGCAACGGGCTGAAGTCGAGGTGCCTGAGCGGGCTGAGGTCGTACAGCCACTTCAGCACGATCATCAGGACGGCGACGGGCACCGCCTGCAGCAACAGTCTGGGGTTTCCTCGAAAAAATTTGGTCACCGTAAAAGGGTGCGCCAAGCAAAGCGCTAAGCCAGCCAAATCGCACGAATTTCCGCTGTGCAAGGTATTGACAAGGATTCGAGTAGCCCATTACTCGTGCAATGGCATCACGGCGGCCCTCACAATTCGATCAGCGCAGTACAGCCATCACTTAAGGGGGTCGAATTCAATGCGCGAGTTCGGGACCACAATCGCAGACTATGCGTCCAACGGCAGTTTCACTGCCGATGATGGCAGCGAGACCATAATGGCGCGGCGGCATCAGCCAGTAGTCGATCCGGTCGGAGGCCCGGTGTCGGTCGCCTGGCGCGAGGGCACCCTGACGAGGGCATCCGAACTCGACGCGTTGTGTGACTGGATCACGGCGAAGGAATGTCACGACAGCGATCGGGTCTTGGTGAAGGCGGTCAAGTGCCACCTCGAAGCGGCCAGGGATGCCGCACTGGCCAGGAAGCTCAACCCGAGCAAGCGCTACCGTGTTTTTCGCGGTGGCCCTCTTATCGAGCGCGCGAGAAGCAACCTCGACGCCGCGGAGGCTCAACTGCTCAACCTCGCGTCGCCCGACTACATCTTCGGTCAGATGCCGTCGCTGCTCCGGCACGTGCAACGTCATCTGCCTCCGTCCGACCCCGGGCGACAGGAGTTGGAAAGGATCGCCAAAAGCCTCGGAATCAACAATGGCGCGCACGGGTTGCTCGACACCGACGAAGAACAAGATCGAAAGACGATCGAGCGGGTGCGCGGTCAAATCGTCACCACGGTTCGCGCGGCGAGCTCGCAGGCCCTACGGGTCAATATTCGGCTGCGCAATTTCCGCAACGTCGTGGTGCTCGCGACGGTGCTCATGGCTTTGCTCGCCATCGGAGTCGGGGTCATCGGCTACATGCGCCCGACCTGGCTGCCGTTGTGCTTCGCCCCGGAGCAGGCAGGCAAATCCGTCGTGGTGTGCCCGACCGGCCAGTCCGATCCCTTCACTCCTTCTCAGTCGGGCCTGCAGCCTCAGGAGGGCATCCCCGTGAAGGACATCGACGTCGTTATCGCCGACACGGCCAAGCCGGGTGACATCATGGTCGTCGAACTCGTCGGGCTGACCGCCGCGGCGGTGGCGGCCGCCGCCGCCATCAGGAACATCAAGGGATCATCCGAACGCTACGGCCTGCCTTTTGCCCTTGCCGCCCTCAAACTTCCAACGGGGGCGGTGACGGCGGTGCTCGGCCTGCTGCTGATGCGTGGTCAGTTCGTTCCCGGGCTCAACGCGCTCGACAACGCCGGGCAAATCGTCGCCTGGGCGTTGGTTTTCGGGTTCGCCCAGGAGCTCTTCACCCACTTCATAGACCAGCAGGGACAGACCGTGCTGAACAGCGTGCGCGCCGCCGACACGGCTCAGCGTCCGCACACCCCGTCTTGAGTTCGTGCGACGCCCTACATTGAAGGGTCGTGACCACACTTCACGACCCGACCGTGCGCGGCTTCGCGTCCGACAACTACTCCGGTGTGCATCCCGAGGTGCTCGCGGCGATCGCCGATGCCAACGACGGACACCAGATCTCCTACGGCGAGGACGACTACACGGCACGTCTGCAGGAGGTGTGTGCGCGACATTTCGGTGAGGGCGTCGAAACCTACCCAGTGTTCAACGGCACCGGGGCGAACGTCGTCGGGCTGCTGTCGATGTTGCCCCGCTGGGGCGCGGTCATCTGCGCGAAGACCGCACATGTCCACGCCGACGAAGGCGGTGCACCGGAGAAGGTCGCGGGCATCAAGCTGCTGACGATCCCGGCGGCCGATGGCAAGCTCACGCCCGACCTCATCGCTGAGGAAGCCTGGGGCTGGGGCGACGAACACCGAGCCCAACCGCTCGTCGTCTACATCACGCAGTCAAGCGAGCTCGGCACCGTTTACACACCACGCGAGTTGCGCGCCATCACCGAGTACGCGCATGAGCGCGGAATGCGTGTCTTCATGGACGGCGCACGGTTGTCCAATGCCGCTGCGGCACTGGATCTTCCGCTGCGCGCCTTCACGATGGACGTCGGCATCGACGTGCTGAGCTTCGGCGGCACCAAGAACGGCGCGCTGGGTGCCGAAGCGATCGTGGTGCTCGACCCTCAGGCCTCGAAGGGACTGATCTACCTGCGCAAGCAGAAAATGCAGCTGGCATCGAAGATGCGGTTCGTCTCTGCTCAGCTGCTGGCGCTGCTCGACGGCGACCTGTACCTGCGCAACGCACGGCACGCGAACGCGATGGCGGCCCGGCTGCGTTCAGGCCTGCATGCCGGCCTCGCCGACGGCACCATCCGGGATGTCGAATTCACCCAGGCGACACAGGCCAACGCGGTGTTCGCGAGCTTGCCGCCCGGCGTCGCCGACGGGCTGCGCGAACGCTTCCGCTTCTACGACTGGGACGCGGCCAAGGGCGAGGTGCGCTGGGTGTGCAGCTTCGACACTCGACCGGAGGATGTCGATGCGTTCGTCGCGGAGGCAGTCCGCCTGACGTCGGCGGTCGAGAAGTAGGCGGCTACTGGATCGACACGAGTTGATCGAGGGCATCTCGTGGCAGATCGCCATCGGACGTCGCGGTAATGGTCATATTCGTCAGTTCGATGGCACCTTTGTGGTTGTCCAGGAAGGCGGTGTCGGCAGCATCGCGTCCTGTGGCGATACGCACAAGAGTCTGTCGGGGCGCGAGGCAAGTTGCGTCAACGACACGCCAATGCCCATCGACGAAGGCCTCGGCCACCGCGTGGAAATCCATCGGTGAGAGTCCGGGCGCATAAACGGAGACAAGCCGCGCGGGGACGTTGACCGCCCGCAGCAGTGCTACGACGAGGTGCGCGTAGTCGCGGCACACCCCATTGCCTGCAAGGAGGGTGTCCACTGCGCCGTCAATCGGATCACTCGAGCCTGGCACATAGTTGAGGCGGGTGCCCACCCACGACGACACCTTCTCCAACAGCGTTTCCGAGTCGGCATAGGCGCCGAATTCGGTTGAGGCGAAACCGTAGAACTTGTCCGCCTCGGCATAACGGCTGGGCCACAGGTACATAGACAGGTCATAGTCGGAGACCGGAGCTGGGGCGGTTTGGCCGACGATGGTTGCGGCGTAACAGACGTCGAGTTTACCGACCTGCGCGTCGAACTTGTGGATGCGGTTGCCGTGCAGCCCGGTGATCTCCAAAGCCTGGACCGGTTTCCCGTTCAATACGAACGACAACGTCTCAGAGACTTCCGTCCCCGGGTGTGGCGCGACCGCGATCTGGAAGTCCAAAGTCGTATCCGCTTGGATCTCCACGTCAAGCTCCGCGCTGACTTGCCGTTTCATGTTGATGACACTATCTGTGTACGCACCCGCGCGCTCATGCTAGCCGCGCGCGACGAGATCAAACCTCCAGTCACATCGCGGTGCACCCATTCCAGCATCGAACGTCGCCGCAACGGCGGACTCTCGGCGTGAGCCTGGTGGGCGACGCCGTCAAGGCAATCTGCCAGCGCCTCCCAGGGACCTCTTTTCGATTGACGACCTCGTCACACATCGATTGCCAAGCGAGCCGGTCGGGTAACCGGTGATTGCGGCGCACTTGCGCCGACCTAATGACGTCAACGCCGAAAGGGCGAACCTCAATGACAAATGACACCAGTACAGTGCTGGGCCAACTCCGCACTCTGCTCGACTTGACCAATACCGAGATCCAAGTCGCTGAAACCCGGGTGGGCCAGGCCCGTACCGACGCGGTCCGCCGCGAACTGTCGCAGAATGCCGCGAACGGCCGTAACCGTGCCAAGGCCATCGAGACTGCGATCCGCAATCTCGGCGGCTTTCCAGATGTCGTTGGTCCCTTTCTCGGCCGCGCCGCTGCGGCGGTGAAGGCCCTGACAGAGCAAGCGCAGCCGTTCGGGGAGGCATTACTCGGCGACCTCGCGCTGGAGCATCAACTTCTCGACAGGGCCCGCTATCTCAAGGCCCTGGCCGTCGCGACGAGCGCCTCCGACATCCAGAAACTGGCCGACCGCCTGATCGAGGCGCATTCCGCCACTGTCGACTGGCTGACCACAGTGCTGGCCGAAGATGCGCTCGGCGGACCGGCAGCGCTGCGACGCACCCCCGTACAGGCCGCGACCGGTGCGGCGGTGAAATTGGTCAACGTGCCAATGTCGTGGTCTGCAAAGGGCCTGGATCGTGCCGTGGACACAATGCGCGCGGCTCCGCCGGCTCTCGGTGAGCTGCTGAGCCGTGGCGCCCACGCCGGCGATGTCGCGGCCAAGGCGCTGAGCGCCTCGCGGGATGCCGCGCTGGCCACCGCGGAGCGGATCACCCGGCGTGAAGGAGCGGATCAGGCTGCCGATGCGCTGCATTCGATGCGTAGTGCAGCGGGAGTGCTCGACCCCGACGAGCTGCCGATCAGCGAGTACGACGCGCTCAACGTCTCCGAAGCGGTATCCGCTATCAAGGAACTAACAACTCCGTCGGATGTGCGCGCGGTCCTGGCGTACGAGGAGGCACACAAGAACCGGCATAGCGTCGTGTCAGCCGCCCAGACCCGCGTCGCGGCTATCGCACAAGAGGTCGTCGGCATCAGCTGAAAAGACGGGTGCTGAGCGCTGTCCTGTTCAACAACGTGAATATCCCCGCGGCCGCTGCAGACCGCGGGGATATCGCTTTGTACTACAGAATTATTTCCGGCATTCGCTGTCGGACCAACAGTCCGTGTTGCGCGAACGCATTCAGCCAGTTGCAGATTGGCCGGCAGCCCTATCGCCGATGGAAGACCGTCGCGTTGCGCGGACACCAGCGTGTCCATCACACGCAGAAGGTCCTGCGCTGTGGCTAGTACCTGGGGTCGCGCGGAGGAAATCTGGGTCTCGGGATCAACTGACGCGCCGTGATGCCGTTTCTACCCGTGCCGCGGGGGTACTCGACCGCCCTCACACCTATCGGGAAGGGCATTGCGATGAAGGCAGTCACCTGGCACGGAAAACGGGATGTACGTGTGGACACCGTCCCGGATCCAAAGGTGGAGGAGCCGACGGACGCCGTCATCGAGGTGACATCGACCAACATCTGTGGATCCGACCTTCATCTCTACGAGGTCCTTGGTGCCTTCATGAACCCGGGCGACATCCTCGGCCACGAACCCATGGGCGTCGTGCGCGAGGTCGGGCCCGACGTCACCAATCTGGCGGTAGGCGACCGGGTCGTGATCCCCTTCCAGATCTCCTGCGGAAGTTGCTTCATGTGCGATCAGCAGCTGTTCACCCAGTGCGAGACGACGCAGGTCCGCGACCAGGGAAAGGGTGCTGCGCTGTTCGGTTATTCCGAACTCTATGGTCAGGTGCCCGGGGGTCAAGCCGAGCTGCTTCGCGTACCGCAGGCTCAGTTCACCCATATCAAGGTCCCGGAGGGACCGCCGGACTCACGATTCGTCTACCTCTCCGACGTCTTGCCGACGGCCTGGCAGGCGGTCGCCTACGCCGATGTTCCCGAGGGAGGCTCGGTGACGGTGTTGGGACTGGGACCGATCGGCGACATGGCTGCTCGCATCGCCGCACACCTGGGCTATCAAGTGATTGCCGTCGACCGAGTCCCTGAGCGGATCGCGCGGGCCCAGTCCCGCGGCATCCACACGATAGATCTCAACCAACACGCCGACGATCTCGGTGACGTCATCCGTGGCATCACCGCGGGCCGTGGCACCGACTCGGTGATCGACGCTGTCGGAATGGAGGCGCACGGTTCGCCCGTGGCCAAGATCGCTCAACAGGTAACAGGGCTTCTGCCGGATGCACTTGCCAAGCCGATGATGCAAAAGGTCGGCCTCGACCGCCTCGACGCCCTGTACTCGGCCATAGACATCGTGCGCCGCGGCGGCACCATCTCGCTGAGCGGTGTATATGGCGGTATGGCAGATCCCCTGCCGATGCTGACCTTATTCGACAAGCAGATTCAACTGCGGATGGGTCAAGCCAACGTGAAGAAGTGGGTCGACGACATCATGCCGCTGCTGACCGACGACGATCCACTTGGCGTTGACTCCTTTGCGACACACACATTGCCGCTCGGTGAGGCGCCGCACGCGTACGACATCTTCCAAAAGAAGCAGGACGGCGCTGTCAAGATCATTCTCAAGCCATAGCGCCATGGACGTTCGACGAAAGGTAATTGAATGGGATTTCCCAAACAGCAGCAAGAGGTTCCGGGCGTGCAGTCGGCCATGGACCCTATCCCGGACTGTGGTGAGAACAGCTACCGCGGGTCGGGTCGACTGACCGGGAAGCGCGCCGTGATCACGGGAGGCGACAGCGGTATCGGTCGTGCGGTGGCCATCGCGTTCGCTCGTGAAGGCGCCGACGTCTTGATCTCCTACCTCAACGAACACGACGATGCCGCCGAGGTGGCCCAACTGGTTGAGGACGCCGGCCGCAGATGCGTTCTGGTCAGTGGCGACCTGGCCGACCCGCTCCACTGCCGGACGGTGATCGACCGTGCCGCAGCGGAATTCGGCGGTATCGATGTGCTGGTGAGTAACGCGGCATTTCAGATGACCCACAACGATCTCACGGAAATCAGCGACGAGGAGTGGGACTACACGTTCCGGCTCAACGTCGGAGCGTACTTCTACCTGATCAAGGCCGCCTTGCCGCATATGAGTCCTGGATCGTCGGTGATCGGCAGTTCGTCGGTGAACTCCGACATGCCTTCCCCGACGCTCGCACCCTACGCGGCGACCAAGGCAGCGATCGCCAACTTCTCAGCCAGCCTGGCTCAATTGTTGGGGGAGAGGGGCATTCGAGTGAACAGCGTTGCGCCTGGACCGATCTGGACTCCGCTGATTCCGGCCACGATGCCCGAAGAGAAGGTCGCCAATTTCGGCGACGACACGCCGCTTGGTCGAGCGGGTCAACCCGCTGAGCTGGCGCCTGTGTACGTGATGCTGGCTTCCGATGAAGGCAGTTACATCTCCGGAGCGCGAGTGGCGGTGACCGGCGGCCGGCCGGTGCTGTGAGATCAGCATCTGAAATACATTACTTACCAGTGTGATTCGGGTGCTCACGATGCTACCGGCGCACGGATTTCTCCACGGCTGGCCGGCTGTGCGCAATTAGGCGAATGGGCTACTGAGTGGTAACATTTGCAGTGTTGGTGCTACAGCCTATTGGTTACCAACACAGTCCGGAGCGGTCTTGAATCTCGATATGCCGTGAGCTTTGGTTCAAACCGGACATCTCATCAATCCCATTCAAAACGTTGGTGCGACAAATCGTGCCTCCCACCGCGCGTCTGCGCGGCTGGGCGAAACACGCTCGTTTTCTTCAGCAGGTCCATTACGCATAGGTCCTATTGAAGGTTGCACGCTAACTATCGTCGATCGGCATTCCTGCCGGCGCCAGAAGGAGAACCACATGACCACCGAAAATCCCACCGCCGCGCGTCGCCCCAATCCGGCCGCTTACAGCGCGGCAGACGCTCAACCTAACCACGTCCCGGCCCGGCGTGGCTATGAAACCAAAGCTGCTTTCAAGACAACAGAATTCATCGTTTATGTCGTGGCTGTCATCGGCGTACTGGTCGCATCGTTCCTCGTCAGCACCACCGATGCGCATGAGGACTACTTCCGGGCCGACCGGGCATGGTTTTACGTCGTCCTTCTCAGCATCGGCTACATGGTGAGCCGCGGGCTGGCGAAGTCCGGTAGCCGCCACCACAACGACGCCTAATTCTCTGAGAGACGCGAGTAGTTGACTGATGAAGCGCAACGACTCGAAGTCTTGAGGCCGAATAGCACGACAAGACTGCCCCTGCACTGCCCTATGGCAGTGACGGGGGCAGTCGTTCGTCGGGACGGTCGGCTTCTGGGCACTGCGGAAAACCTGTAGAACGGCGCGTCCGCCACTCAGCAGATCGTTGACCGGTTTCTAGGGCCGTAACGGACTCTCACGGTGCTGTGCACTGCCCCTACGCCATGCTCTCCAGTGCGGCCTCGCAGCGCCAGCAGGTGCCCCCACCGCTGCGAGGCCTCCGCGATGTGCGACTGTGGTTGGTGGCCGGCGGCGAGATCTGTCAGCGCCTGCCCGAGATCAGCCGCCCTGACACCGGTTTCGCGGACCCCGTCGATGAAGTCTTCGAGCGCCTCATCGGGCGAACAGCGGCGCAGCTCCGCGAGAACCCCAACTGCCGACTCAATCTGTTCGTGGGACCGAAGGTCATCGAACAACCCGTTTGTGCACGACTTTCTCGGTTGCGACGCTGTTTGCATCGCGGGCGCTTCTGTACTGGTGGCAATGAACTCTTCGATCGCCGATGCGACCTCGGCTGGGGCTTCGACATGCGGGAAGTGGCCCAGGCCTGCGAGCACTTGAAGCCGACTGCCGGGGCGCGCCGCTCGTACTCCGTAGCCGTGTTCGACGGGGATGATGTGATCGCTGTCACCCCAGACGACCAGGGTGGGTACCTCGGCCCGTAATCGCAACCGGCTCAGCGCACTAACCGATTGCCCGCGGTAGTCGACTACCGACCTCAAGGTCCGCAGAAACGCCTCTCGGGCGGGGGGATCGGACAGTGAGCTGTATGCCGCCCAAACTTGCCCCGCCCGCGGTGAGCCCAGACCCACCGTATTCAGCCATGAGCGCACGTGGTTCCCCATGCCGAGCACCACTTTAGGCGCGACGACCGGCAGTACGAACTCGACACCGGGGGATGCCAGCAACCGCAGGATCCAGCCCACGTCGGGTCCCAGTCCACCGCTGCTGACCAGAATCAACCGTTGGCAGTATTCGGGATGCTGATAGATGAACTGCATCGCCACCCCGCCGCCCAACGAATGGCCCACGATGGTCGCGCGGCTGATCCGGAGTTCATCGAGCAGGTCGCGCAAGCCGGCAGCAAATGCGCCCAACGAATAGTCCGTTCGCGGCTTGTCGGACTGCCCATGCCCGAGGAGATCAGGGGCGATGACCCGGTGTCGCCGTGCTAAATCGGGAATCACCGCCTCCCACGTGTCGGAGCTGCCGGCCATACCGTGGATCAACACCACAACTTCGCCGCTGCCCGCGTCTCGGTAGGCCACCCGCTCTCCATGCAATTCGACATACTTGACGTCACTCATCGTGGCCTTCCCATGCGGTCATTTGTCGACGGGTTGTTCCCCTCCAGGGGCAGGTCAATCGGTTTGTGACGCGATCGTCAAAGGCGACCCGCTGAGAAGTCGGCCCGGCAGCGCCAGTTTGTGGATGGCCCCCCACGGTTTGCAGGCATTGACCTGACAGCGACCCAATGTGACGACCGATCTGTAAGTCCGATTATCAAGTGGCCGAATGGATTTCGTGGGCATTTCGCCAATCCCATCTGCGGTTTCTCATTGTGTGAGCGAGGGCGTCGGCTACTGCATCGAGCGGTGCACACCTTGGGCAATCCTCGCGTTCGACTACGGGCGCTCCACCACGTCATACTCGTTCTGATATTCGAACTTGTTGGCGCAGCGTCGTCAGAGATCGCGATAGTAGGCGCGATACGTGCATCTGCGATATTCCGAGCTCTCCGGCGATCTGCGTTTGGGTCATGTTCTCGAAGAAACGAAGCTGCAGCACGGTCTGCTCGCGTTGAGACAGTGCGGCCAGGAGGGGGCGAATCGTTTCGACGTCAATCACCTTGTCCAGGTTGGCATCTAGGTCTCCGATGGTGTTGGTGACCGACCGTCCGTCGTCATCGCTCGCACCGGCGGGGGCGTCAGCCGACAGGGTGGTGTATGCGCTGGAGGCAATCTGCGCCTGGACGACTTCGTCCCGGTCGATTTCCAGATGGGTGGCAATCTCGCTGGCGGTGGGCGCACGCCCCAGGCTTTGGGTCAGCTCTTCACGGGATTTCTTGAGCTGGGCGCTGAGGTCTTTGAGCCTGCGGGGGACCTTTACCGACCATCCGTGATCGCGGAAGTGCCGGCGAACTTCGCCCATGATGGTGGGGACGGCAAATGCCAGGAACTCTGCACCGTTGTCGGCATCGAACCTGTTCACCGCGTTGACCAGCCCGACTCGTGCCACCTGAACGAGGTCTTCGAATGGTTCACCACGGTTGGCGAACCGGCGTGCGATGTGGTCGGCCAGCGGTAAACAGCGTTCGATGATCGCGTCGCGCTGGCGCCGGTACTGCACCGACGTGGCATCGAGTGTGGCGAGGTGGCGGAGCATGTCCGACACGTCGGCGTACTCGTGCCTCGACCCTGATGTCATTTGGACAGCCTTCCCTTCCGCCGATCTTGATAAGGCGGCTCGGAGCTGAACCAGAATGAGCGGCGAAACTTTGAAACAAATCCCGCAGCGAGATCGTCGACCCGATCACCCGCTGCTGGATGAGCAGTAGCCGATAGACCACACTACCGCGTCTGTCGCCAACGACGCTCGATTTGCATTCGTTTCTGTGGGGGCCGCGCGAGGGCTGGACGCATGAGGGTGCGCGCTCAACACGAGCGCGTCGGCTATCGCTAGCTGGTCAGATGCGTGTGCCGCTGAACTCCTTGGAGTGCTCGGATGAAGATGTTGATGACAAAACGTCAGAATTGGGTCGATGAGTTGGAAACTCGGTTTCGCGGGTAATTCCCCGCGCCCTGGCGACCGGCGAGTCGAACTTGCCGTGCCCAGGCAAATCCGGCGCGATCACTGTGGGTACGGATACCGGTTAGATCACCGTTGCCCCGGTGCGGCCGCCTTCAGCAGCATCACCGACCTCGGGGATACCTTGATACTCCCGTCGATCTTCACCGCCGTGTCGTTCTCGGGCACGCCGCTCTCCAAGGTGGTGTCGATCATGAGCAACCAGGATGCGCCCAATTCTTCTGGCGGTAGGGTGAACTCGATCGGCTCGTGGTGGGCGTTGAAGCAGAGCACGAACGAATCGCCGGGCGTGGTGTTGGACGCGTACTTCGGGTCGGGTGCGAAGAACCCAATCATGTTGTAACCCCAGTAGTTCGACAGCCCCTTGTCGATCAGTGTGGAGTCGTTGGCGAAGTGGTGCACCGGCATCAGCTCGATCGCGGTGACGCCCAACGACGTGAGGTGGTCGATGATCACCGGATGAGCGACGGCGGCGTAGGTGCCGCGAATGTTCTCCGGGATGTCGGGATGCGTCTAGGTCAGCCCCTTGACGTGCGCCTCGTAGATGACCGAGTCGGCGTACTCGTGTCCCGGCGGCCGGTCGACGCCCCAGTCGAAGAACGGATTGATCACCACTGATTTGGGCATGGCGACGAATGAGTCGTCGCCGTTGCGGCTGTCCGGATCGCCGAAGTCATAGCCGAACAAGGACTGGTCCCATGCGAAGGTCCCGTCGATCGCCTTGGCGTACGGGTCGAGCAGCAGCTTGTTCGGATTGCACCGCTGGCCCGCGCGCGGGTCGTTCGGGCCGTACACCCGGTAGCCGTAGCGTTGCCCAGGCTCGGCGTTCGGGATGAACCCGTGCCACACGAAGCCATCCACCTCGGGTAGTGTGACGCGCTTCTCCGTGCCTTCGGTGCCGAACAGGCACAGCTCTACCCGCTCGGCAATCTCGCTGAACACCGCGAAGTTAGTACCCGAACCGTCGTAACTGGCCCCCAGCGGATACGCCTTACCCCGCCAACACTCCAGTGGAGCAACGATTTCCACGTTCGGCTTGACAACATCTACATTCTTGTTCACACCCGTTACACTCTTTCATGATCGTCGGCGCCTCGAGGCGCTGAAGCGGCACCGGAGTCGGTTGTTTACCCATAACCGCACCGCCGAATCCTCGAAATCGCCCGGATGCTTCCGCAGCTTCGGGGTATCCCACCGACGAAAGACCGAAGCGAGTTTGATGCGCGATTTCACATGTCCCAAGTCGCGTACAGCGAATACCAACTGTGCCAATGGATTCGCCGCGAAATGTAACTGGCTCGTCCGCTCCGACCAGGGGGAGGACTGACGACGAGAAGGTCTTCACATTCCGCGAAACAGCGTCGTCACCCTCGATCTCGCCGAAAAGTGACGACGCCCGCCGTGATCAGCTACGCACCATCATCGACGTGTGGCTTCCGGCTGGCGATCATGCACGGACTGATCGACGATATCGCAGCGCAGAACGACTGGTAGTCAAGGACTATCGCAATCAGTTGGTCTTCGCTCGGGCGGACTTCCGCTTCTGCTTTTCAGCGTCGGCCAGCGCCTCGACCCGTTCAGCCTGTGCGCGCTTGCGTGCGGCTTCGCCGCGCTTTGCCTGCGCATCCTTGAGTTTGGCTTCGGCAGCTTCGGCGGCACTCTTCTCGGCCGCCCGAATCTTGGCCTCTTCCTGGCGCTTGGCGGTCTGGACCGCATTCTTACGCTGGGCCGCAAAGCCGTCGGCCTGCTTGGTGGCCGCGGCGGCACGGGTTTTCGCCGTCTCTTCAGCCGCGCGCTGACGCTCAGCGGCAGTGATCCGTGCTTCGACGGCCTCCTGCTCCGTTGCGTTGCGTGCGTCCTGGATGTCGGTGACCACGTCGTCGTGCGTGGAATTCAGCTTGGCGTCCGCCTGCTCACGCTTGGCGGTGGCTTTTGCGTCAAGCTTGGCGGCCCGGCTGAGGGCATCGCTGCGCTCGACGAGCGCTGCTCCTCGCCTCTGCAACCTCGCATCGCCCAGCAGGTTGCCGATCGTCGCGTCGAGTGTTCCCAGCGACCGTTCGTAGAACAACCGGGCCGGGGCTTCTGAGTAAAGCCGAGCGGCCATCTGGTCCTCGATCAGCTGGAACGGAATCCGGGCGATCTGGTACTGGAAGCGCAAGACCGCGAACGGGATCTCTGCGATTTTCATCAACTTCTCCTGTTTCTAGCCGGCGCTCAGGGCAGGTCGGCTTGTTTGGTCATGCTGTCGGCCTGGCGTCTGATGCGGTCGGCCTCGGCTTTGGCACTGTCGGCCGCCTGCACCGAACTCCGGTGTTCTGCGGCGGCGTCGACGGCTTCCTCGGTCGCGGCATCGATTTCGTCGCGCTCCGCGGCCTTCGCCTGCTGCACTTCGAGCTGTGCGTCGAGATCGGCCCGCGTCTTCTCCCGCTCGGCGTCGCGCTGCGCAGCCTGTTCTGCTGCTCGCTTCTGCGCGGCCTGGTCATCGCGCACGTTGTTCTCCGCGGCTCTTGTCTTGTTGTCCACCGCAGCTCGCTCTTCAGCGCTTTCCACCCTGGCTTCAGCCGCTTCGTTACGGGCCTGCTCAGCCTCGGCATCGGCAACGGCTTGGACGCTGTTGGCATCCATCCGATCTCGGGCCTGGGTCTGCTCGAGTTGGCCCTCGGCAGTCAACGAGTCGTTCCCCGTTACAGCGCCAACGACTTCCTTCGCCTTGCCCTTGACCGAATCGAGCAAGCCTTTCCGTGCCTGCCCGGCTTTGTCTTGGTCAGTCATCTGAGCCTCCTAAATGACATTGATCGACAACTCCAGCGGAGTTCTCGATGGATTGCGTACATCGGTCCATGGCAACCAGAATGGCCTGCGGACCAGCTAGCTCTAGTCGTGAAACGGGGCCCGCCATGATTAATTGGGCGGCTTCAGCACGCAACCACCGGTTACCCGGCGCAGATGCGTCCAAACCTCGTGGCCAGTCGTGGTGCCGGAGTCACAAGACCTTCGGTTGGAGCGGCGAGTTCGGGTCGCACTGGCTCAGACGGGTTCCGGCGTTCGAACCTGCCGCCGCATTGTGTCGAGAGAGCGAGCCAGCAGGCGCGAGACATGCATCTGCGAAATTCCGAGAAGCGCGGCGATCTGGGTCTGCGTCATGTTCTCGAAGAACCGTAGCCTCAGAACGGATTGCTCGCGCTTCGGAAGAGCCGCCAGCAGAGGTCGTACTGTCGCAACGTCGAGCACCTTGTCGAGGTTGGAATCAAGGTCTCCGATGGTGTTGATGATCGATCGGTCGTCTTCGTCGCCAACCCCGCGCGGCGCGTCTGAAGACAGCGTGGTGTAAGCACTGGATGCAATCTGCGCCTGCACGACCTCTTCCCGGTCGATTCCCAGATATGCAGCCACCTCAGCGGGGGTTGGGGAGCGTTCCAGCTGGTGGGACAGTTCGTCGCGGGCCCTCTTCAGCTGCAAATTGAGTTCCTTGAGCCGGCGAGGAACCTTCACCGACCATCCGTGGTCGCGGAAGTGTCGACGCACTTCTCCCATTATCGTCGGGACGGCGAACGCGAGGAATTCCGCGCCATTGTCGGGGTCGAAGCGGTTGACTGCGTTCATGAGTCCGAGTCGTGCCACCTGAACGAGGTCTTCGAGGGGCTCGCCGCGGTTCCTGAAGCGGCGGGCAATGTGGCCGGCCAGCGGCAGGCAGCGGTCGATGATCGCGTCTCGCTGTCGCCGATACTGAATGGACTGCTCGTCGAGGGTCGCGAGGTGGCGCAACATTGCCGTCACGTCGCCGTACTCGGATGTTTGCCGTGTGGTCATTGACGCAACTCTCACTGAGCCGCCGATCCGGGTTAGGGGCGGCTCGGAGCTGAACCAAAGATGCGAACGGCGAGGTTGGGCTGACCTCGCGGCCTAGCGAATATCGACTACCCAAAAAGCTGTGTTTCTATGCCTCGGCAGCGTTAGCCAGGCGCGCTACGCCGAGTGCGAGGACTGCAGTGTCGTCCTCGACGCCGCGGCCCAGGCCGTCCAACAAGCGATGGACCGCGTCGACGATGGCCGAAGCTGTCGTCGGAGAGTGTGATTTCGCGAAGCGGAGCAGCGCGCCCTCGTCGTCGTAACGTTCATGGCCGACACCCGTACTGGCTTCGGTCAGACCGTCGGTGTACAGCAGTAGCGTGTCGCCGGGCGCGAGGTGGAATCGGCTGGTGATGAAGTGGGGCTCAGCCGTCATGCCCACGGCCTGACCGCCGATCGTATCGACGTAGTAGGCCCCGCCGTCAGCGAGGAACAGCAGAGGCGGTGGGTGGCCTCCGCTGGCGAGTTCGACGTCGAACCCGTTGTCGCACTGCGACATTTTGCCATAGATAACAGTGCTGAACCGATTGCGAACATCGCGTAGCTCTTGATTGAGAACGGTGTTGAGGTTGCGCAGCACCTGCTCCGGATCATCGTCATAGACGGCTGCGGCTCGCAAGGTGTATCGGGTCAACCCGGTTACCACCGCCGCGTCGACGCCCTTGCCCGCAACGTCCCCCAGAAAGAAGCCCCACCTGGTGCGTGACAAGGGGAAGAGATCGTAAAAGTCACCGCCCACATCGTCGTCCGACGCCGTGAAGTAGTAGTCGGCTGCATCCAGACCTTCGGGAGGGGACAGCAACGGTGGCAGCAGTGCGCGTCGCAGCGTCTCGGCGAACAGCCGGACTCGACTGTGCTCCTCCTCGGCATGTCGGCGCGCGTGCAGGAGCTCGACTTCGTAGGCGCGGCGGTCGGTGGCGTCCACGACGGTGATCTGCAGCAGTTCCGCGTTGTGGTCGGAGTCGGTCGTGACGTTTGCGGTGAGGAACATCGGCAACCGACTCCCGTCGGCGGTCACGATGTCCACTGTGACACCGTTGAGGTCACCACCCATATGAAGCAAGGGCCCGAAATGAGTGTCGTATAGGATTCGTCCAGCGCCGGTCAGGAGATCGCTGAACAGTTTGCCGCACAGTGCATTTGGCTTATATCCCAGCCACCTGGACAGGGTGGCATTCACGCGGATGATCCGTCCGTCGAGGTCAGTGACGACATGACCACTAGGAGCGTTTTCCCAGAAGTCTTCGAAGGTTCGGTCCGTCACGTCGCCCGCGCGAAGGCCGAGATCGCCGAGGCAGTGACGTCTGGGGCGCTTATGTGCGGGCAGTGTCCGGTCGCATCCAACGTGATTAGTTGACTATCCGGGATGTGAGCGTGCACGTAGGCGCCAACCTCGCGTGGAGCGATCGCGTCGTGCGCGCACTCGATCACCAGGGTAGGTACCGGTATCCGGGGCAGGTCGGCGCGATTGTCTGAGAGGAACGTTGCGCGGGCGAACACTCGGGCGTGCTCTGGGTCGGTTCGGCAGAAGGACTCCACCAACTCGTTCTGCAGGTCGGGCCGGTCAGGTGTGCCCATGATCACCGGCGCCATCGCGCGTGACCACCCTAGGTAGTTCTGCTCCAACGACTCCAAGAGTTCGTCGATGTCGGTCTTCGAGAAGCCGCCGCGGTAATCGTCGTCGTCGATGTAGCACGGCGACGGTGTCAGCAGGACGAGCTTTGAAAACCGGCTCGGATCCGCGATCGCTGCAAGTGCGCCGATCATCGCCGATACAGAATGCCCCACGAACAGGACCTCACGCAGGTCGAGCTCATCGACGACGTCAAGGACATCTGCGGCGTGACCGGCCAAGGAGGAATACTTCGTCGCGTTCCATGCCCCTGCATCTGACGACCCCGCCCCGACCAGGTCGAACAGGACCAGGCGGAAGTCTGATTTCAAGCGGTTGACGACAAGGCGCCATAAGTTCTGATCACAACCGAAGCCGTGTGCCAGCAATATCGTCGGGCCGTGTTCCTCCCCGACGATATTGATGTTGTGCCTGGCGTACACGTCCATCGGACCAGCTTAGGTCGCCGAACCCAGTTCGAAGACGTGCCCACACTTCACGACCCCACTGTCCGCGGTTGGGTTTCCGATAACTACTCGGGCGTGCATCCTGAGCCGCTCGCCGCGATCGCCGGCGCCGACGACGGACACCAGATCTCCTGAATTCCGGGAACGACGAAGAAGGCCCCGCACTAGGCGGGGCCATCTCCTTCCGGAGGAGCAGAGTCATCAGGACTGCTCCTTGGAGTAGCGCAGCAGGAAGGCGACGGACACGAAGCCCGCGACGACGGCGATCGCGCCCCACAGCACCAGCGGGAAGACGAGCGAGACGCCGGACACGCCGAAACTGTTCAGCGTCGCCGCGGCGTAGAACAGCCAGAAGATCCGGTAGATCGACCAGAGAGCGGTGACGCCGGCAGCGATGCAGATGACCAGGCTGCGGGTGCGGTCAACGCGGTTGATGTGCTCCTGGATGGGGGCGGGAACGATGTTCATTGCTGGTTTCCTTTTCGTCATGCGGCGCCAGGGTTGGCGACGTCATGGCGGTAAGTACATCCAGGCCGCGTGGCTACCGATCCCAAGAATGTCTACGCCCGGACCGGAATCGAATCGGATAGGCCGGCGGTGCCCTGACCGATCTATATAGCAGTAGCAATGTAAAACCCTGCGTCGTGTTGATAGCCCTCCAGGGCGTTGCCGGTGAGAATGACAACCGGCGACAGGAGAAGACATGGATGGTCTGGCACCCGTTACGGCGGCGTCGTCGGTTTTGGAGCGGCTCCCGCTGAGCCGCTGGCACTGGCGGCTGGTGGTGCTGGTCGGCGTAGGGACCTTCTTCGACCTGTACGAGGTCTTTCTCGGCGGCGTGCTCGCACCTGTGTTGGCCAAAGAATTCGCTCTCGGCACAATCGGGAAGTCCATGGTGATTGCGGCCGGGTTCGGGGGCATGTTCATCGGCGCCAACGTGCTTTCGATCGCCGCGGACCGTCTCGGCAGGCGGCGGGTGTTCATCCTCAATCTGCTTGTCTACTCGGTATTCTCGTTTGCGGCCGCCTTCTCGCCGAACATCGAGACATTCCTTGTGCTGCGTGTCATCGCCGGCATCGGCCTCGGCGCCGAGCTGGTTCTCGTCGACACGTATCTGGCCGAGTTCCTCCCCGCGAAGTACCGCGGACGGATGACCGCATGGGCATACACGATCGGATTCCTTGGGGTGCCTCTCGCGGCCTTGCTCGGCGGAAAACTGGTTGCGCGCCATGAGCTTTTCGGCATCGACGGATGGCGGTGGCTCCTGCTGTTCGGTGGCCTCGGCGCCGTTTTCATCATGGCGGTTCGCACCATGCTGCCCGAGTCGCCACGCTGGCTGGAGAGCCGCGGCCGTCACGACGAAGCCCGCGAGGTCATCGAGTCGGTGGCAGCGAAGGTGGTCCCCGGCACGCCGATCCCCGAATCGAACACGGCCGACGCGGGTTCGGGCGACGACGCACCCAGTGTCGCCGAGGTGTTACGGATCGCCTTCCGGGACTACCGCAAGCGCACCGTGATGCTGGTGATCTTCCAGGTGCTGCAGACGGTGGCCTACTACGGATTCGGCACCCTGGCGCCGCTGGTTCTAGTGAGCAAGGGCTTCGAGGTCACCGAGTCACTCGGCTATGCGGCCTTGAGCTTCGCCGGATATCCCATCGGGTCACTCATCTCGGTTCCCCTGGTGGAGCGGTTCGAGCGCAAGCATCTGATCATCGTCTCTGCGCTTGGAATCGGCGTGTGCGGCATAGTGTTTGCCGCGTCGGCCAACGTCGCGGTGATCGTCGCCGCCGGCTTCCTGCTCACCGCGGTGTCGAACATCTTCTCCAACGGGTTCCACATCTATCAGGCCGAGATCTTCCCGACCGCGATTCGCAGCACGGCAAGCGGTATCTGCTATTCGTTGTCGAGGGCCACGTCGACCGTGATGCCGTTCATCGCCGTTCCGGCGCTCGCTGCACTCGGACCGGTGGCGGTGTTCTCCGGCTCAGCGGTTTTGATCGTGCTGCTGTGCGTCGATGTCGGTCTGCTCGGCCCACGCAGCACCGGCCTGCAGCTCGAGCAGGTGCAACAGAGGTAGTCGACTACGCATGACTGACACGAACCGGTGACTCTACGTTCGAGCTGTCATCGGTAGTGGAAGGAACAGGCTCATGGCAGCAACAGAGGTATCGGAGCCGCAGAATCCCGTCGCGCTGCTGGATCTGTTCAATCTTCGGCCCGGCCCCGCAAGTGAGCCCACCGCACTCGCCGCCGTGAGCGCCGTCGAACGAGGCCTGGCAGGGGTGAAGGCGTACGGGTTCGCAAGCGTCGACTATCCGGCCGCGGCGTGGTCGTTCGTCGGCGACACCAACAAAACCACCACCGTGGGCTACTTCATAATGGATCCGACCGCCAGGCCACTCCGTCAGACCGCGTTCACCTTTACCGGCGGCGTCTACCGCATCATCACCGTCCCGAACGCGACCTCGAGCTTCGCCGCCGGCATCAATACAGCGGGAACAATCGTCGGTCAATACACGGACGCGGCCGGAAAGAGCCACGGCTTCAAGTACGCCGCCGGCGCGTTCACGAACGTCGATGTGCCGAACGCCACCTCCACACAGGCGACCGGCATCAACGACGCAGGCAGCATAGTCGGTATCTACGTCGACGCCCACAACACCCAGCACGGATTTGTCTTCAGCGGCGGAACGTACAAGGCAATCGACTACCCAGGAGCCAGCGGCACCGTCGTCGTGAGTATCAACGCCGCAGGCGATGTCGCCGGAGCTTTTACGGACGCCAACGGCCCTCACGGATTCGTGCGCCGGGCAGGCGTTTTCACCAGAGTCGATTTTCCCCTCGCCAAGGGCACCGTGACGTGGGGACTAAACGATGCGGGCGACGTGAGCGGCTATTACTACAACGCCGACAACGTAAGCCACGGCTTCGTTTTCCTAGCCGGAGCCTTCAGCACGGTCGAGGTCGCAGGCGCCCGAGGCACCCTACTGACCCGGATCAAGAACGACGGCCGTGTCACCGGTGTCTACACCGACGCACTGACCGGGCAGCACGGGCTCATCGGTCAATAGGCGTAATACGGACATGGAAGGACGGGCTCATGGCACCGCCAGGCGCAACGGGGCGTCAGGATCCCCTTGCACTGTTGGATCTACTGGGTCTTGACCGGAAGTTCGTCTTCGAGCCCACCGCGCTTTCCGCCGATAGTGCCGTGGAACGAGGTTTGGCAGCGGTAGGGGGTTACGCGTTTTCGTCCGTCGACTATCCGGGCGCATGCGTGTCGTTTCTGGCCGACACCAACGGAACCACCGCCGTTGGCTACTACCTCATCGACCCGAACAGTCCATACAAGTCAACCGCCTTCACGTTCAAAGGCGGTGTGTACCGCGCCCTGACGGTCCCGAACTCAACCGAAAGCACCGGCACTGGCATCAATACAGCGGGCACGATCGTCGGTACGTACGACGACACTGCCGGGAAGCGCCGCGGCTCCGCAACGCCGGCAGCACGTTCACCGACATCGGGTTCCCGCATGCCACCGACACACAGGCCATCGGCATCAACGACACCGGAAAAATTGTCGGTACCTACGCGGATGCCCACAACTCCTACCATGGATTCCTCTACAGCGGAGGGACTTACACGACAATTGACTTCCCACGCGCCGAGGGCACCATGTTGACCGGTATCAATGCCCATTACGGCATCGTCGGTGGCTATTCGGACGCCAACGGCGCTCACGGATTCGTCTGCCGGGCAGGCGTTTTCACGCCGATCGACTTTCCCCTCGCGAAGGACACGGTCACTTGGGGTATGAACGACGCCGGTGACGTGGCCGGCTATTACAGCAACGCCGACGGGGTCGGCCACGGATTCGTGCTCGCAGGCGGTGTGTTCAGCACTGTCGACGTTGCAGGCGCCCGCGGCACTCAGCTGACGCGGATCAAGAACAGCGGACAGGTGACGGGTGTCTGCTTCGACGTCTTGAATGGCGTGCACGGGGTCGTCGGCCAATAGGGGCGATGCCGAGATGGAAGGACAGAAACTCATGGCCACGACGCAGACATCGCAACCACAGCATTGGTTTTCGCCGTTGGACCTGCTGACTCGTCGGCTCAGGGTCGCGGTCGAGCCCACCCCGCTTGCCGCCGCGACTGCCGTGGAACGAGGTCCGGCAGCAGTGAGGACGTACGCGTTCGCGACCGTCGACTATCCGGGCGCGGCGTGGTCGTTTCTTGCCGACACCAACGGGACCACCGCAGTCGGCTACTTCTTCATGGATCCGCACAGTTCATCCGTGGCAACCGCGTTCACCTTCAAGGGCGGCGTCTACCGCGTTCTCACTGTGCCCAACGCCACTATGAGCTTCGCGCTGGGCATCAACACGGCCGGAACGATCGTCGGTACGTATGAGGACACTGCCGGAAAGCGCCGCGGCTTCAAGAACTCCGGTGCCACCTTTACCGATATCGCGTACCCGCGTGCCGTTGACACACAGGCCATCGGCATCAACGATGCGGGCAAAATCGTGGGCACCTACACCGACGCCGCCAACGTTCAGCACGGGTTTCTCTTCAGCGGTGCGACGTACACGACAATCGACTTCCCTCACGCCACCGGCACCACCATCACGGGTATCAATGCCCATGACGACATCGTGGGTGGTTATCCGGACGCGAACGGCGCTCGCGGATTCGTCCGCAAGGCGGCCGTTTTCACTCCTGTCGATTTTCCCCTCACCAAATTCACGATCGCGTGGAGTATCAACGACGCGGGCGACGTAGCCGGTTCCTACTACGACGCCAACGGCATCGACCACGGCTTCGTTTTCTCGGGCGGAGCGTTCAGCGCCGTCGATGTCGCGGGGGCCCGCGGCACTCAACTGATGCGGATCAAGAACAGCGGCCAGGTAACGGGTGCCTGCGCCGTTGCCTTGGGCGGGGAACAGGGGATCATCGGCCAATAAAAGCTAGGCAGACGCTGCCAGCGCCTTGGCGTCCTCGTCGGCGAAGGTGTCCTCGAGCTGCAGCGGCGAGTAGTCGATGTCGATCTCTTCGAGCGGCCGTCCCCGCGCGCTGCTGATCGTGCCGAATCGCCGCATGCCCTTGTCGGCAGCGTACTGCTGGAACTCGTCCTTCTCGAGGTTGAACGGAACCACGTCGTAGAGGTCGTAAGCGTCGTCAGTGTTCTGCAAGGCCATCGGGATCAATTCGTTCATCCGCGCCTCGAACACCCCCCAGTTGGCATCGTCTGCGGCAACGTGGCGCCGGCAGGTGAAGGTGCCCCACGCCATGTGCCGCCGCTCGTCATCGCCGATGCGCCGCACCAGTTCCTGCATGCCGGGCAGAATGTTGTTGTCGACGCAAATCCGGTGCCACGCATAGTATCCCGTCAGCGCCATCATGCCTTCGATGACGTGGTTATAGGTCGCCGATGCCCGGACCTGGGCGGCCGGTGAGGGATCGGTGGCCAACGCGTCGAGGGATTCCGGAAGCTCCTCGTAGAAGATGGTCCGATACGTGGGCAGGTCGTCGAGGAACACCTGCAGGTCATCGGTGACTCCGACGGCGTCGAGCCACAGCCGGAACACCTGGGTGTGCTTGGCCTCCTCGAACGCGAACTGTGTCAGATACATCTCGTCGCCGAGCCGGCCCTCGGCCCGCATCGCCGCCATGAACGGCTGGATGTCCTGGGTGACGGCTTCTTCGCCGGCGATGAACTGAGCGCACAGCCGTGTGGCCCATTCGCGTTCGAGGTCGGTCAGCGACTCCCAGTCGGCTCGGTCGCGGGAGAAGTCGATGTCTGCCGGATTCCAGAACTTGGCGTTACCGCCCGCGAACAGCTTGAGCGGCAGGCTGTCCCAATTGAGACCACCCTTGGCGAGCGAGTGCGAGCGTGTTCGGTTCATCTGTTGACCTCCTTGGTCATTCGGGCTTTGTTTGTGGAAGCGAATGCGTCCGACAGGACGGCGACGAGCCTGCGCACGGCGAGTGCGGGCTGTTCCGGCGTAGGGTCGTCGAGTCCGAGGATCGGGTCCATGCCACGCACATACGGTGCGAGCGCCATGTGCGGGAAGATCATCAGCAGCAGTGACAGCAGCGCGTCGGTGTCGCAGTCGGTGCGAAGGTCGCCGCGCTGGTGGGCGTCACGAACCAGCGGCCGCAGGACTTCCAGGTAGTGGCGGTGGATGACGTTCCGGACACTCACGCGGGCGTCGGTGTCGACCTCCAAGCTCGCCGCTGCGTGCAAGGCGCGTTCCTTCGGATGATCGGCGAAATACGCGACCCAGGAGTCGAGGAGGTCGGTCAGGAACGCGAAGAACGGGCGGCTGGGGTCGAGCTCACGGATGCGGTCCTCCATGTAGGCACGCACGCGCTGGCTGCCGACGTCGGCGATGTATGAGAAAAGGTCACGCTTGTCGGCGAAGTACTGGAACAGGCTGCCCTTGGCGACTCCGGCGCGCCGGGCGATCACATTCAGGCTGCCTCGCGAAAAGCCGTGCGCGCCGAACTCTTCCTCCGCGGCTTCGACCACGGCGGCGCGACGGATCGGATCCAGGCGGGCCCATGTGACCGTTGGCATCGGGTCCTCCTAGGGGACGATGACCACTGGTCATATTACTGTGAGCAGCGTCACGGTCAAGGGTCAGCGCAGAGTTTCCAGCCCCGCGATGATCTCGGAGACCTCCGTGCGCGTCGCGTAGTCGGGGTGGATGTCGATCCACCGGATCGTGCCCTTGGGGTCGATCACCGCGACAGTCGGAATGGGCACGGTGTGAGTCCCGTCCTGGTTGCCCGCCGCCACGTCGATACCGATCGCAAGCTGCACGTTTTGGACCTGTTCGGAGTGTGCGGTGAGCACCCCGAGCGCCGAGGCGATCTGATTGCCAGGGTCGGACAGCACGACGAAGCTCAGGTTGTTCTTCTCCTGGATCGACAGGGATTTGTCGGGCTTCTGCGGGCTGATTGCGAGGAGTTTGATGCCGCGCTCGTCGAGGACGGGGACCAAGTCCTCCTGGTAGGCACGCAGGGCGAGGTTGCAGTACGGGCACCACTCGCCGCGGTAGAGCACCAGCACGGCGGCCGCCCCGGCTTGCGCGGCTCGCAGCGTGATTGGCCGGCCGTGCACATCGACCAGTTCGACGTCGGGAACGGTCTCGCCCGCGGCGGCAGCCCCCGGCGGCACGCCGTCGGCTCCCATCCGTGCCTGCTCGGCGCGGAAGGTATCGAATATCTCGGCGGGTATCTGGGATGCCGCCTCTTCGTGCATGTGGGCGACGCGATCGGCAATAGTCATGTCAGTTGTATCGGCGGGCTGTCCCGTTTATTCCCGGGGGCTGGCCGTCGTGTCACGAGGTGGGCTGGAGGTAGCGATGCACATAGGCGATCGCCATGCCGCCCTCTCCGACCGATGCGGCGACTCGCTTCACCGATCCGGAGCGAATGTCGCCGACGGCGAAGATTCCCTGGGCGCTCGTTTCGAGAGCGAACGGCTCGCGGTCGGCCCTCCAGTGGCCACTCTTCATCGCATCGGTTCCCGTCAAGATGAAGCCGTGCTGATCACGCTCGATCGCCGACGGAAGCCAGTCGGTGGCCGCTTCGGCGCCGATGAGGACGAACACCACGGTCGCATCCCGGCGAGATGTCATTCCGGTCTTGCGATCGATGATCTCGATCGCCTCGAGTTGTTCGTCTCCGTGTACCGCGACGACCTCGGATTGCGTCTCCACCCGGATGTTGACCTTCGTCGCTATCCGGTCGATGAGGTAGGAAGACATGCTCTCCGACAACGATTCTCCCCGCACGAGGAGAGTCACCGACCGGGCGTGATTGGAAAAGAAGACAGCGGCCTGGCCGGCGGAGTTGCCCGCCCCGATCAGATACACGTCGTTTCCCTGCGCGAGGCTGGCGTCGCTGCGTGCCGCCCCGTAGTACACGCCGGAGCCGACGAAGCGATTGACCGTATCGATCTGTAGTCGCCTCCACTCGACACCCATGGCGAGAACAATGGACCTCGTCCGGATCATGTCGCCGCCGTCCAAAGTGACGGTCATCTCGGTCGGGTCGATGTTTACGACCCGACGGGTCACGACGATTTCGGCGCCGAGCCGCTTCGCCTGTAGCAGTGCTCGGCTCGCGAGATCATCGCCGGAGACGCCGTACGGGAATCCCGTGTAGTTCTCGATTCGCGTCGATGTGCCCGCCTGCCCGCCCGGGGCAAAGGACTCGATCAGTGCCGTCTGCAGGCCCTCAGATGCGCTGTTCACTGCCGCTGTCAGGCCGGCAGGACCTCCACCCACAATCACAACGTCGTATTGCTGGCGGCTTGGCGCGACCGTGAGCCCCGCAACCGTGGCGACGGCGCGCATCGTCGGGGCGATGATCTCAGTGCCGTCCCGCAGCAGCACCACCGGATACGGGCCGGTGACGGTCGTCCCACCGCCGACGCGATCAACAGCTACCGGGTCGCTTGGGTCGAGATGCTCATACGGGATCTGGTTGCGATGCAGGAAGCTGTCGCAGCTGTGAACTCCCGGATCAAGTCGCGGGCCTATCACACACATCGACGACTCCACCGAATGTGCGGTGGCGCTTTTGAGCATCTCCATGCGCTCCATCGCCGCTGCGCCGACTGTCGCTGAGACCCGCGGCGCCATGGCGGCAAGCGTGTGGAAGTCCTCGACCGTCAGCTTGAGCACACGCGACGGCTCAATGGCACGCATGCTGGCGGGTAACGGCGTGCCGAGCGTCATCGGAACCTCGCCTCCGAGTTCGCCGGGGAGCCGGACGCCGATCACTTGCTCGCCGCCGTTCACCAGCTTCGTCAGCTCGGTCTTGCCCTCGACGACTACGGCGAGGAACCGGCGTTCGCCCTCGTGGGCCACGTACTCGCCTGCGGTGAGGTGGATGTCCTCCACCGCGCCGGCAAGGAATTCGAGCTCTTTGTCACCCAGCTCCGAAAACAGCGGAAGCGTGGTGAGCTCGTCGATCGTGAACATGGCTGCCTCCCAACCTCATCAACGTGATGAGGCGAGCATCCGCCCGGAGTAGCGACGCGCACATGGGGCATCCGCCTCAAAGGCGAAGCGGCGGATTGAGACGCAGTCAGCAGGTCAGCACCATGCAAGCGGCGATCGGGCCGCCTCCGGCGGCGGCGACGGCCACCTCGGGTCGGTGCGCAAGTTGACGGTCGCCGGCCTGACCGCGCAACTGCAGGCACGCTTCATGTAGGAGCCAGTAGCCGTGCATGCGCCCCGCAGACAGTTGGCCCCCATACGTATTCAGCGGAAGTGTGCCGTTGAGCGCGATGCGCGCCGCCCCGTCCACGAAAGGACCTGCTTCACCGTCGGCGCAGAAACCCAGCGCTTCCAACCACGCGAACGTGAGAAACGTGAAGCCGTCGTAGATTTCGGCGACGTTCACATCCGACGCAGTGAGGTCAGTGCGGGACCACATCTCGCCGGCTGCCTCCGTCGACGCCATCTTCGGAAAGTCGTCGCGGTGAAACCACCCGCCCGAGCCGTACGCGCCGCCGATCGCCTCCACCGCCACCGGGCGGTTCGGGCAGTCCGCGGCGTAGTCGGAGTGCGAGACCACCAGTGCGATGGATCCGTCAATAGGAACGTCACAGTCGAAGAGCCCGAATGGCGTCGAGACCGGGCGGGCCGACAGGTAGTCGTCCATCGTCATCGGATCCCGATAGGCGGCACGGGGATTGAGGCCCGCATTGCGCCTGCTGTTGATCGCCAGCCAACCCAGCTGCTCCTTCGTCGTTCCGTACAGTTCCATGTGACGGCGGCAGTGCATCGCCAACCAGTTCGCGGCCGAGTAGGAATGGGCGGCCACCAACAGATCGATGTCCTCGAACGGCTTGAGCTTGCGTCGCGTCCCCGGAACATGTGGCTCGACCGGTGGCGAGGCGAGTGGGTTGAGCATCGGCGACGATTCCTGATTCATCGACCCGCCCAGCATCGCGACCGTCCGATAGACCAGCACGTGTCGCGCCCGCTTCTCCGCGACGGCCTTGAAGGCCGACATGACCGGGATCAGCACCCCTGCGGTGTCGAACCCGGTGGTCTGGTCCGTCGCCTCGATGCGCAGCGCCTCCATCACCTCGGCCGGCGGGGTGTCGCCCAATGTGCCGATTCCGTCGATGTCGCCCGGTGTCAGACCAGCGTCCTCGATAGCAGCACGGACGGCTTCCAGCGTCAGCTCCAAGCCGGGGATCCCGGTACGGCGGCCGATCCGCGAAATCCCGAGGCCGCTGATGATCGCGTCCTTCTCGAAGTAGCCCATCGCGGCCCTCGCGTCTTTTTAGTGAGAATCTATTTTTGTTATGACAGCCGATTGGACTGTACTTTGCCTTTCATGCAAGGAGACGCCCCACCAGAGGGCCCGGCGCGGATGTTGCCCACGCTGAACGAACACAACAGGGCGTTCTGGACGGGCGGCGCGGACGGGGCCCTGAAGATCTCGTGGTGCACGCGGTGCGAGCTGTGGGTCAGCCCGCCCTTGGTGAATTGCCCCGACTGTGGGGGCGACCTGGTCGCGCGCCCGGTGTCCGGTCGCGGAACCGTATTCACCTATACCGTCAACTACCAGCCGTTCAATCCGGCCGTTCCGGTTCCGTACGTGATCGCGATCGTCACGCTGGATGAGCAGGCCGACTTACGCATCGCGACGAATATCGTTGATTGCGAACCGGATTCGGTGTATGTCGGCCAACCAGTCGAGGTGCGGTTCGAACGCCACGAGGTCGGTGGCGAGGCCCTCTTCGTTCCGGTATTCGCTCCACGCCACGACACACGCCGCGTACAAGCCGTTTAGCGGGAGTTTGCGCCTGCGTAGCGAAAAGGCATGCCGCCGAGGTCGTTTGGCTGTCGTCCGTCGCAGGTTCGCCTCTGCATTCCTCTGGTGCACGCCGACGACGTCGCGGACGCCTTCGTGCGCGTGATCGAGCGTCGTGCCACCGGAGTTCAACCTGGCCGCCGAACCTCCGCTGGGTTGCACGCCATCGCCGATGTGTTGGGGGCCAAACCGATC
>JBKPSU010000200.1:0-10805 GCA_046735135.1 Actinomycetota bacterium | reverse complement strand
GTGATCTCGGAGATTCCGTACGGCTCTGACCGTTGGTCGTGCCCAAGGTACTGATCCACACCAACACGTTTGACGTCTTGGTCCGGTCGCGCACCGCTACGCGGTTGTGCCCAGGCTGCAGTGGCGTGGTTGGGGTCAGCTTCTGCCCGCCGCCGTGCTTGCGGCGGGGGTCACGCTCGGCGCGTTGGCACAGGCCGCACCCGCCAGCGCTACATGGGACATCGAGGCCTACGACGAGTGCATGAAGAAGCCACACCTCGATCACTCGAACCACGACGTGACTTGCTGCATCGAGTCGGGCGGCATACCAACCCTTGGGTTCGGATGTCGGGCCCCGGAGCCTGAGGCGCAGGGTGCGACCGAGACCGCACCCCCGCCGAAGGCTGGTATTCCCACCGCACTGGTGCAGCCGCCGACCGTGGGCTCGCCCTCGACGGGTCGGACCGTGGCTGTGGTACTCGAAATGGTGGGCTGAGCGCGGCCCCAAGGGTGTAACAGCCATACATCTCTCGGCGCCATCCGTGCATCACCTGGGGTGGTCGCGCGGCAGGAGTTAAATGGTCACAGTCAGGGATCATTCGATCCGACATCGACTCTGGGAGGTCATCGTGGCAGGCACCGTCGCTCGCGTCAGCGAGATCAGCGCCCGGTCCGACACTAGCTTTGAAGACGCCGTGAATACTGGCCTTGATCGGGCCAACGCCACGCTGCGCGGTGTCAAGTCGGCCTGGATAAAGGAGCAGTCGGTGGATGTGGAAGACGGCAAGATTGTCGCCTACCGCGTCAACATGCTTGTCACCTTCGTCCTTGAGTAGCGCGCTCGTTGGGGCTCGTGAGGAAAGCGGCTAGCAGCACTCGCTGTTCACGGTGCTTCGAGGGAGGAGATCTCCCCATCGAGCGTTTTGGGCTCGCACCTACGGTGTAACACCCGTACATCGGTTGGTTTGCGCGTCGCCCCGCCCAAGGTCGACTAGTTTCTGGACGCGCACGGCGTGGTCCGCCCTTGTTGTCTAGCCCACTTGTCGAAAGAGCCTCGCCGGGTGGATGGTTGAGGTCTGCTACTCATACTCAGCTACCGTTACGCACTGCTCAGCATGCAAGCGCAGACGGTGGAGGCCGACCGGGAACCGACCTTGCACCGGTAAAACTCGACCCGGCGCAGACAGTGCGCCCAGCGCAAACCGACGTGGCCCAGGGCGATGCAGAGCTTGCATCCGAACTGATTGCTTCCGGCGTCACGATGCAGTCCGTCGACACGGTGATCGCAGTGCTGTCGTCACACCGTGATGGTGCGACGATCAACGCCGCCGCTCAGGCAGCAGGGATCAACTACCGAACTGCGCAACGGATCGTGGAGGGTGCCGACGAACATCGCCAGGGGCAACTCGCGGTGGTGAGTTGACGGGCCGTTGCGGCGGTCCGAACACGGACCGCGCTAGGGCTGTCCCGTCCACCAGCAAACACATGCGATGAGATCCCGTGAGCACATATTGAGCACAGTTTGAGGAGAGTTGCAGATACCTAGAGAGAGCTCTAGAGATGCATTTAGGCTGATAGAGGCTATTTCTGCTGTACAGAGACGTAGCTGAATAGGGTCCAGATCCCTCCGCCACCGGGACTTCTCTCATCGATGGAGCTGCCCATCGTCAATCTTCACCAAGCACATCGCCGATACGGATGACGACGAAATGGACGACGACTGGTGACCAACGCGTCGGCGGCTCATCGCTTCAGGTGGGCGGCTTTCTCGATCTGCTCGAGCGTCAGGATGCGCCGCACGCCACCGCAGTCTCACCGTTCCGGGATGTCGCCTGTCGCCGCGGGGTGCGGATGCGATGGCATGCGGCAGTGCCGCTGTGGCAACCGTTCCTGCCGGGACGCCCTGTGAACGGCGCGGATTCGAGTAGTCGATTACCCACGAGGCATGTCTCTATAAGCGCAACAATTGCGCTCGTGTCGCGAGTGTTCTTGAGCCATTCCAGCCGGGACAACCGCCAGGCGGTGGCGGTAAAGCAGTGGCTGATCGAGCACGAACCGGGCCTGCCCCAGGCGGGCGGCTGCAGGCGCGTTCCGGCTTCAGCGATCGGCAAGTCCTGTAGTGATCGCCAAGTGCGCAGCTTCAGCGAAAGCAGCTGCGCGGTAATGAAGTTGCAGCGCGGCAAACCTGTAGCAATCCCATGTAGCCCAACCCTGAACGTCCCCCAGACACGCCAACGAGCATCTAGAAAAACCCCCTACGGCTCGGCTAAATGCCGCCGTTCCATGGCATACAAAGCTTGAATGCGGGGCATTCTGAGACCCAGCCATTCAAGACTTGTGGAGGCGATCATGGCAGAGAGCAGTGAGAAGCAGACTGCGGTGGAGCGAGTGGAGAAGCTGGCCGATGAGGTACTCGCGTCGTTGGAGGCTGGACGCCAATCCACGGTCGAGGCTTTGCGCAACTTCACTAGCACCCTCCAGGATGCGACTTCCAAGGAAAGCGACCCGTCACGGCGTCAAGCCCTCATCAACGCCGCCGTAAACTTGGCCGACGAACTGTCCTCGGCGCAGATGCAGCTACTTCACAGCATCACGGGCAGCGTCACCAACGTCATTCGCGGGCCGTTGGGCGAGACTAAACCCGAACTCGAAGCAAACGTGAAGGCGCGACGCGGTGGCGGCAGCGCACCCGCAAAGAAGACTGCGAAGAAGGCCGCCAAGAAAGCACCCGCGAAAAAGACGACCAAGAAGGCTGCGGCGAAGAAGGCTGCGGCGAAGAAGTAACGCTCAGCTCGGGCTGCACCGGTTGGTGGGGCAGCTGGCGACGCGTGCCGAAGTCGGCGTGTCGGGGGTGGACGCGCAAGCAGGTTCGCCTCGTCCCTGATCGCGGTCACGACTACAGGAGAGTGAACCCACTTGCGCGCTATGAGAGTAGCTGTTCCACGCCAGCTTGCCCTTGGGCTAGGCAATCTACCCGTGCCGCCTGTCGTTGGCAGGCGCTTCCCGAAGAGACCCGAACCCAGGTGCTGGCGTTGTTGGCCCGGCTGATCGGCCGCGGCGCCCTGGCCGAAGATCCGCACCCCGCGGTCGGTGAGCGATGACCGGCCAGACGTCGGCGGGAGCATCGGTACCGACGCTGCTGTTGTCGATCGAGAAGGTCACCGCATCGCATCGTTCGCGGGACGCGTATGTGTATGTGCGCCAATCGACACCGTCACAGATGATTCATCACACCGAATCCCTTGCCCGCCAGTACGAATTGCGTGAGCGGGCGGTGATGCTGGGTTGCCGGCCCATCAGGTGGTGGTGATCGACGCCGATCTGGGCCGCTCTGGGGCGCAGACCGCGGGACGGACCGGGTTCAAGGAGTTGGTCGCCGATGTCGGCCTGGGCAAGGTCGGGATTGTGCTGGGCATCGAGGTGTAGCGGCTGGCCCGCAACAACGCCGACTGGTATCAATTGCTGGACCTGTACGCCATCACCGACACGCTGATCGCCGACGCCGACGGAGCGTATCACCCCGCCGAAGTGCTCTGCGGACTACGTGCGGACTGTGAGCGGGGGAGCACCCCGCGGCTTACAAGCGATCGACGATGACCGGACGTCATCCGGCGGTCGCGTACGCCAACTGGTTACCGAGACGGAAGGTGCGGCCGCGACCGCGATGCGGAGACGCGATGGCGTGCACCCACCTGCAGTCACGCTGGCGTGCCGTCAGCGGTGGCGGCCGACCAACGAGACCACCGCCCGCCCTGGCTGTAGCCGAGCAACCCGAAAGAGCCTTGGTGCTCGCCGATCAGCCGCCTGACCTCTCGACGCCCAAGTCCCGAGGCTTTATGTAGGACGGGTTTCCGAGAGCCGCGAGCACGTCCTCGCCGCCACCCGCGATGGGACCGAAGCTGGCCGGATAGTTGACATAGACGATGTCGAAGACGCTGCCTTTGGAGGACGTCGGTCATCTGCGGGCGCGGGTTCATCAATAACTGACATGGGTCTTCGCCTTCTAAGAACAAAGCGTGTCTTCTGCTCAAACACAACCGGCCCATCAGCGACCACCGGATCGCCAAAGCCCTGCGGCGTCTAGCCGACACCGCGGGCATCGGACACTCTATGGGCTGCTTGGTCGTCCAGAAGTACCTAGAGAAGCACCATGCCCCAGTTGTGGTGCTCATGGCACCCAGCACGCCACGGGGGATACGACGAGTCACGTTGCGGATGGTCCGCCGTCACCCACGAGCCGTGTTGCGCGCCAATACCATCGGCAGCTCCCGCCGACCTGCCGGAGACTCTGACACGGATTTTTGAGACTCTCATATGTCGTCCTTACCTTTCTTGCAGGGGGTTCGTTGCCGCTGGCGTTAGGCTTCGAGCCGCCCAGGGGCAGCGGGTATGGCTTTATATGTCGTTGCCGGCTGTGATGGCCAAAATAGATTGGCCGCCCGCTGTCCCGCGACGACGCGACCGCTAATTGAGAGATGCGGTTGGATCGCTGTGTAAGGACACGACGGCGTGGTCGTCTGCTGGGTTGTTAATCGGAACGACAGTGAGCAGGGAGGTGGTTGTGGGCCAACCGTTGTGGGCTGTTGTTGATGCTGGGAAATCGGATCACTACTGCGTGGTCATCGATGCCGATGGGAGCGGTTGTTGTCGCGGCGGGTGGCCAACGATGAATCCGCGCTGCTGGAATTGATCAACGCCATTACCGCGCTGGCTGACGGCGGTGAGCTCACCTGGGCGATCGACCTCAACGCGGGTGGAGCGGCCCTGCTGATCGCCTTGTTAATCGGCGTTGAGCAGCGGCTGCTGTACATCTCTGGGCGCACCGTGCACCACGCCTTGGGTGGCTACCGCGGCGAAGGCAAGACCGACGCTAAAGACGCCGCAGTGATCGCCGATCAGGCTCGGATGCGCCGTGATTTGCAGCCGCTGCGCCCGGGGGATGACATCGCGGTCGAGCTGCGGATCCCGACCAGCCGACGCACCGATTTGGTGACCGATCGCACCCGGGCGATCAACCGCCTGCGTGCCCAGCTGCTGGAATACTTCCCCGCGCTGGAACGCGCATTTGACTACAGCGCTAGCAAGGCCGCGCTGATCTTGCTCACCGGGTATCAAACCCCCGAAGGGCTGCGCCGCGCAGGGGCTGCCCGGTTGGCGGCGTGGTTGCGTAAACGCAAGGCCCGCAACGCCGATGCCGTAGCAGCCGCGGCGATCGAAGCAGCCAAATCCCAGCACACCGTGGTACCCGGGCAACAACTGGCGGCGGCGATGGTGGCCCGGCTGGCCGAGGAGGTGATGGCCCTCAACATCGAAATCGGCGACACCGACGCGATGATCGAGGAGCGATTTCGCCGCCACCACCACGCCGAAATTATCCTGAGCATGCCCGGCTTCGGCGTTATCCTTGGCGCCGAGTTCCTGGCCGCCACAGGCGGGGATATCGCTGCTTTCGGCAACACCGACCGCCTCGCGGCCGTCGCTGGACTGGCCCCGGTCCCGCGTCACTCCGGGCGCATCAGCGGCAATCTCAAACGCCCCCGCCGCTACAACAGACGGCTGCTGCGCGCCTGTTACCTGGCATCCCACAATGCCATCCGCACCGACACCGCATCACGGATCTACTACGACCGCAAACGCGCTCAAGGGAAACGCCACACCCAAGCCGTGCTGGCACTTGCCCGCCGCCGCCTCAACGTCATGTGGGCGATGCTGCGCGACCACAAGCCCTACCAACCCGCCGCACCTAATGCCGCAGCGGCTTGACAACTTCATTGAGAATCTATTTCGAGACAGGCTTTTCGGACTTCGTCCGTCGCCACTATTTGTCCGCCGTCCGGGTGCCCAACGGGTTTCCGGCGGTTGAGCGCCAAGCGCGTAGCCGACTCGAAGCGTCGGGCGCGGCGTGTCCTATCGAGTCGCAGTGCGCTCGGCTTCTTGTGCCAGTGCCGCCGCATTGCACACGTAAGCTGCTTTCAGCGCAGACTGGTTGCTTTTCCTAAAGCCGGGGAACGGCAGTGTGCATGAGGCGGTCCATGCGATGTGCGACCCATTCGGTCGATCTCAATTCTGACATCGCCTTTGTAGTCCTTGAGGGGCACGAACCAAGGCAGCTTTACGACGTATGCATGATGACCGGGCCTGGTTCCTTCCACGATCCGCTCATGGGTAAGGGTGAATCCAACGCGGACCCTCCGAATACCACCGATACCGGTCTCGGGTGCGCCTTTGCCTTCCCACCACGCGGCAGATACCGCTGGGAACCATTCCGGCCACCGGTCGCAATCCATTAGAACGTCGTAAACCGCGTCGGGATTCGCCGTCGAGGGTTGTTCCACCCTGCATGACACCGATGCCGACATGTGCGCCGAACGCTTCACTGGGCTGATCCGCGCTTCTCGGCCAGGTGCCCGCAGTGCGCCGTCGTCGCCTCGAACGTCTTTCGAAGCCTCCCGCCGAGGACGCCTGCGGCAAGCCACGCCAAGGGACCTGTGAAAGTTGTGCGCTCGGTGAGCAAGGTGCCCATATCAGTGCGCTCGATGACGTGGTCGATGGTCTGAGTCAATCCCGGCGACGTGGCCACACCCGTCCAGGACAGCGGCATTTCGACTTTGGTGACGGTCGACGTCAGCGGCGGGAAGCCCTTGACCCGCGTGGTGATCTTGGCCCCGACTGCGAACGGACCGTCGATCTTGGCCATCGCAATGACACCACCTGGCCACTCGACGGGATTTGTCCATACCGCCCACACGTCCTCGGCGCTCGCCGAACAGTGCGACGAGCCGCCGAACGGCCCTTTCGCCTCGCCCATGGCGGTCATCATCTCTCGCTTTGTACCGCCGACTGGGTAAAACCGGGAACCGAAGCTGGCAGCGATTGCACGAGAAACGCTTCAGGCCACAGCCGCATCACCACGGAGCAGGTACACGATCCCGGTCGCCAACTACGAGGAGCCTGACGGCTACCGGCTCGGAGCCTGGGTGTCCCAGCAGAGGTCACTCGGTAACAAGGGAAAGCTCCCCCCAGAACGGCGAGAACGGTTGGACACGCTCAAGGGGTGGACGTGGAACCCACCACGGGGCAACGCTTCTCACCCCCGGTAGGCAACCGCACACGGCCCCTTTACGGCTCACCGCTTGGCATGAATGAACGGCTCGCCGCCAGCGAGGTACCGGTACACCGTGGCACGGGAGACTCCGAGCATCTTGGCAATGTCGCTGGCGTTGATGCCCTTCTCCCGCATGCTGCGCGCCTTCGCGGCATCGGCGTCGTCAACCTTTCGACGACGACCACGCTTGCGCCCGTTGGCGGCTGCCGCAGCAAGACCTGCGCGGGTGCGCTCGATCATGGTGTCTCGTTCGAGTTGAGCGAAGGCCGCCATGATGGTGAGCATGGCCTTGCCCATCGCGCCCTCGGTGTGGAGGCCCTCGGTGATACTGCGGAAGCCGATGCCCCGCGACATAAGGTCGTCGACGCAGATGGCTCCCCGTAGGCTGACTGGCGAGTCTCGGTCGCAACAACATCCCATAGTTTGTGAGACTCTGGCCGCGACGGTTACTTTATGATCTGCGGCAGACTTGCAGGTGCCAAGCATGTCGACATCATTCTTGCTGTGCTCGCCTATTGAGCTCATCGAAATGGCACCATCTGCCCATGGGGCGGCAAGGACAACGTGGCGCGCTCGGTCTCACCACCATTGGTTTCGTTTTGGCCAGCGTGGCCCTCATCCTCGCCGCTGCGAGTGGTGTCCTGTCCGTCGTGCAATTGATTCGTTCTTCAGCCCCTCAACTCCAGTGGGGATCGGTGGCCCAGTGGGCATCGGCAATCGGCACGACTGCCGCGTTCTTTGCCGGTGTAGTAGTCATACAGCGCGACAATCGGTTACGTCGTCGCGATGAAGAACGACAGCGGCAGGCGGACCGCCGAGCACAGGCCGAACTTGTCAACGGGTATTGGGACCGAGACAACGACGCATATGTGATCGCGAATGCATCCGCTGGCTTGGTGTATCGCGTCGGTATCGGCTGGCGGATTGTGGTACAGCAATTGAGGTTCTGACCTGCCTGTTCGTCTTTGGCTAGCGATCGCGGCCCGCCGTCAATCACGCCTGGTACGTGCCGCGTCGGGTCCTATAATCGTGTGGTGTCGGGACGCTCGATATCGCGGAAACGGCGAACAGTCGTGGCGGTGTTGGGAACGGCAATGATGGCGCTGGCTGGGTGCTCATCGACGGTTCCGCCGACTCCCGCAGAGTCGGTGACATCGAGCACGCAGGCCGGCGCTGTGCTGGATGCCCCGACGGCAACCCGACTCGATGATGCGATCGGCCGGGCCATGACGGAGGCGTCGATCCCCGGGGCAGTCGTCGGCATCTGGGGACCGGCCGGAGACTACGTGCGGACCTTCGGTGTCGCCGACACGGCGACCCACACTCCGATGCAAACCGACTTCTATAGCCGAATCGGGAGCCTGACAAAGACATTCACTGTCACCGCGATGCTGCAACTGGTCGACCAGGGGAAGCTGGAACTCGACGACCCGATCTCGAAATACGTTCCGGGCGTGCCGTCGGGCGACCAGATAACCCTGCGCGAGCTGGCCGGGATGCGAAGCGGACTGGTCACCTACGATGACGTGGCCGAGTTCACCGACTCCTACATTGCCGACCCGCACCAATCCTTCAGCCCTGCACAATTGCTCGGATATGCGCTGGACAAACCACTGCAATTTGCGCCCGGGACCCAGTACCACTACTGCAACACCAACACCGTCCTGCTTGGCCTGGTGGTCGAGAAGCAAAGCGGTCAACGTCTGCCGGACTACATCAGCGAGCACATCCTTGCGCCACTGAAGATGACTCACACCAGCTTTGCCACCACGGCAGCATTCCCCCGACCCCACGCGCAGGGATACACCGTGCTGCAGGGGGCTGAGCGGACTGCCACCGACTGGAACCCATCGTGGGCGTGGGGGGCGGGAAACATGATCTCCACGCTCGACGACATGCGGATCTGGGCGCGCGCACTCGGCACCGGAACACTGCTCACACCGCAGACGCAGCGTCAGCGCCTCGACAGCACAGTGCCGATGAACGCCGAGAAATCCGCCTTCTACGGTTTGGGCATCTTCAATAGCGGCGGCTGGATCGGGCACACCGGCGTCATCTTCGGCTACCAGACCGCCGTGTTTTACCTCCCGCAGACCCAGACCACGCTGGCGTTCTTCACCAACACCGACGTCCCACACGAAGTCGGTACGACTCTCGCGCGTGCGATCACCAGTGTCATCTCCCCTGACCACCTGTACTGACATGCTGGCCTCCGCGGTGTCTGGCTGATCGAGCGGCGCCGAATGCGGCGGACGAATACGACGAAATCGAATATGCAGGGTTACCGGTAGGACTGGAATGCATTGCTCACCAATGTGTTTCGATGTCAGCCTGTGTTGATGGACTTATGATCGCGAGTACGCATACTCCGCCCCGGCCATGAGCGCTGAGGAACACCCCGGACTTCATCCAATCCCCTGGGCTGCAGTCGAACTCGCCGAAGCGGCCGTTCGCAACCACCGATTGGGGGAAGGTGTGGGTCGGAACATTAACGGCCCGACCCGAGGTGGGTCGAGAGAACCGCAACTACGCGATGCGCGCCGGGGATAGTCAGCAATCTGATGGGCTAGACCCGGCGCAGCCCCGGCTAGTTAACAGCTTCCGCGACACAGCGGGACGACGCGGTGCTTAGACCACCTCGCTGCGACCAGCCGAAGCGACATCAACCAGGCCCGAACAGAACTGAACGCCGTCTCGAAGTGAATGCCGATCACCTGACCACCTCGCCCGATGTGTAGGCCAATCTGCATCTACGAGGCGACGGTGAACAGGTGCCATTCGCCGGGTACGCCCTCGAGTGAGTGAGCGCCGCGGTCTTCGAACTCCAACCCTGACCCGATCACGAGGTCGCGCAGCGTGCTGGACACGATCACGTCGTTCGGCCCGGCTAGTGCGCTGACGCGCGCGCCGATGTGCACGGCGATCCCGCCGATGTCATCGCCGCGGACCTCGCACTCGCCGGTGTGCAACCCGGCCCGCACCTCGATGCCGAGTGCCTGCACCGCATCGCGGATTGCCATGGCGCAGCGGATCGCTCGCTGCGGGCCGTCAAACATCGCCAGGAAACCGTCGCCCGATGTGTTCACCTCGCGGCCCCGAAAGCGCGACAACTGAGATCGGACGACGGCGTCGTGCGCATCAAGCAGCGCATGCCAATCACGATCACCCATCTCCGCAGCGCGCCGTGTCGAGTCCACGATGTCGGTGAACAACACCGTGGCCAGCACCCGATCATCAGCCACATCTGCCTGTTGGCCGGTGAGGAACTCGGCGATCTCCTGAAACGACGGCCGCCACGGTTCGACGGTGTGGTACCGGTTGCGGCCCGGTAGCTCAACATATTTCGCATCGGGTATGTGCTCGGCGATGTACTTGCCCTTGGCGGGCGGGATGATCACGTCGTCGGCGTGCTGGACGACAAGAGTCGGCACACGGACGGTCGGAAGGACCGCCCGCACGTCCACTCCCATCGCGAGAGATCTCATCAGACTTACCGTCCCTGGGCTCGCCGCCAGACGTTCCATTCGAGCCCACGATGCCCGGATCTCCTCGTTCCACGGCATGTCCGGATTTACCAGATGTTGGATCTTTCCGCTGCCCCACAAGCGGACCGTCGCAGCCTTGATCTCGTCTTGAACAAGTGGGGTGTCGCCCGCATCTGCGAAACCGTCGAGCACGACCAGCGCGGTGGTGCGAGACGGATGTGTTGCCGCGAACAACG
>JBKPSU010000199.1:0-22713 GCA_046735135.1 Actinomycetota bacterium | reverse complement strand
CCATCCCACCTGCGCGGTTCCCGGTTGCGGGGCCACCCGCGGTCTGCACGCACACCACATCCAGCACTGGGAAGACGGCGGCCCCACCGAGCTGGCCAACCTGGTCCTGGTCTGCCCCTATCATCACCGGTTGCACCATCGAGGCACGATCACCATCGCCGGAACCGCGCACAACCTCACCGTCACTGACAGTGCCGGCCGACTATTGAGCGCCGGATCGCTGGCGCGCCCACCCACCCGACCCCCACCGGCGGTAGCGCCGTGCCACGGCTCCAGCGGCGAGCGCGCCGACTGGTGGTGCTACGAACCATTCCAGCCGACGCCACCACCGACAAACAACTAGCTGCCGCCCTTTTCGGCCTCGTACTTCTTCGTCATGTGCTCGATGGCGCTCATTGCCGTCTGAGCCAGGTTCTCGCGCACATCGCTGGCGCGCGCCGCCGCATCGATCGTCGGCTGTGCCTGCCCCTGGAAGTATGGAATGACCTCAGCCGCAAAGAGTTCCGCGGACCGCCTGGTCGCCGCGGGATTGGCCCACTCATGACCCATCTGCAGCATGCAGCCGAACCCGCCGGACTGGTCCCACAGTCGCTGCACCTGAGCTCTCGCCGTTTCGGGCGTGCCGATCACGCCTGCGCCTGCGTCGTTGATGATGCTGATCATCTCGTCGACCTCGTCGCCGGGCATGGTCATCTGGGGGAACGCCGCGACCTTCTGGAAGTACCTGAACCAGGGCGCGATGCCGAAGCGGACGTCGGCGCGGGCCTGTTCCTCGGTCTCCGCGATGTGCATGGGACACACCAGCGCCCAGTTCTTGCGGTCGACGGTGGTACCGAAATGTGCGGCGCGTTCCTGGGCGATTCCCCAGTGGTGCGCGAGCGCATCGAAGCCCTCGACGACCAGGGTGGCGCCGATCGACAGCAGACCGATGCCGTACTTACCCGCCAGCCGCGCGCCGGTCGGCGAGGCCACCGCCGCCACGGACAGCGGGATGCCGTCGTCGGCGTAGGGCGCGAGTTGCAACTGGGCGTCGTGCAATTCGTGCGTCGCGGTCTTGGCGGTGACGGTCTCACCGGCCAGCAGGCGAACGAGGATGTCGAGATTGGTCTCGAGCAGTTCGCGGGTGTCGGTCGGCGTCAGCCCGATCATCGAAGAGTCGGTCGGCAGCGAGCCGGGCCCCACGCCACCGATGATCCGGCCGTGGGTGAGATGGTCCAGCAGCATCAGCCGGTCGGCCGCCCACAGCGGGTTGTGGTACGGCAGCGAGATCACGCCGGTGCCGAACCGGATCCGCTTGGCCCGTTCCGCGGCCGCCGCGATGAACACCTCCGGTGAGCTGATGATCTCGCTGCCCGCCGAGTGGTGCTCACCGATCCACACCTCGTCGAAGCCGATCCTGTCGATGTGCTCGACGAACTCCAGGTCGCGCTGCAGCGCAAGGGTGGGATTGGTGCCCGCGCGGTGAAACGGCGCGATGAAGTATCCGAAACGGAGATTGGCCATGCCTAGAACCTATCCACGTCCGACCGTCTTTTTACTGAGTTAGATACACCCCGAACGCCCACGCTGCGGTGGCCAGCAGCGCGCCGGCGAGTTCCAACCCGACGGACAGGGCGACGCCCTTGAGCGCGTGCTTGGTCGACGTCCATGCCATCCGCTGGTCACGGCGGTTGGCCAGCTCTGCGAGGTAGATGCCGAGCACGAATCCGATGACCAGGCCGACGATCGGGATCACGAAGAACCCGATGATGCCGAGCGCCGCGCCCGCGAACAACGTGCCGGTGCCGACGTCGGCGGCCCGCATGCGCTTCATCGGCCATGTGTACTTGATCAGCGTGGTGCCGCCGATCAGGACCGTCACCACGCCGAGGGTCACCCACGCTGTGACGTTGTGTTCGATCACCGCCCACACCACGATCGCCCCGTACACCAGCAGGATGCCGGGTAGCAGCGGCACGACGATGCCGAGCAGACCGACGGCGATGACGACCGCAACGAGGACGATCCCGCCGGTGCTCACGCGGTAAACCTAGTTCGTCAGGGGCGCTTGCCGCGCACCCATTGGATGTTGCCGACGGTCTTGGTCCGCACGCTGACGAGGCCGAGCTCCTCGAAGACGTCGCCGAGCTCGTCCTCGTCGAAGAAGCGCACGCCGCCGTTGGGCAGCCAGCGGAGGAACTCACTTCCACGGGCGGCGGTGGGCACCATGATCGCGATGCGACCGCCCGGCCGCAGCACCCGCACCATTTCGGCCAGCGTCGCCCGCGGGTCCGGTACCAGCTGCAGCACAGCCAGCGATGTCGCCGCGTCCACGGTCTCGTCGCGAAGGGGCAGCTGCTGGGCGTCGGCGCGCATGAAGCCGACGTTCGGCCCCGCCTGGGCGCTGACCGCGCGGGCCAGCATCGGCTCCGAGATGTCGACGCCCAGCGCCAGCCCGTCGGGTCCCGCGGCGCGGGCCAATGACGCCGTCACATTGCCGGGGCCGCTGCCCACGTCCAGGGCAACTCCACCGGTCGGGATGCACAGCCACTCGATCGGCAGCTGCCACGCGCCGACGAACCTGCGGGCGAACGCCTGCGCGTTGTCGTAGAGCATCGAACCGAGCCCGGAGGCCCATGCCGCCTGGATCGCGCCGGTGTTCTTCGGCAGCGTGGCGTCCGTCACAGGGGCATCCGCCATCAGGTCGAGGTAGCCCTTGCTGACGTCGGGGTTCGCGGGCGGATCGGCGAAAAGATCCAATGCCCTGCGCAGCGCGGCTGGGAGCTCGGTAGTCAAATGATCGGTCACCCCTCCACGGTACGCCGCGAATTCACGCGCCCAGCTGCTCGGCCAGATCGAGAAAATCCGTTGCCGTTAAATCGAATTCGCCGTGTTCGACGCCTGCAGGTTTCTGACCGGGACCGTACTCCTGCGGCCGCGCGACGTATGCCGTCATCAAACCCACATCCTTTGCGGATCGAAGGTCGCTGGGATGGGCTGCGACGAGCATCAACTCGCCGGGCCGCACGCCGAGCAGGTCGGCGCAGCCGAGGTAGGCCTGCGGGTCGGGCTTGTAATGGTGAAACAATTCCGCCGAGATCACTGTGTCCCATGGCAATCCGGCGCGTTTGGCCATATTCGTGAGCAGTGATACGTTGCCGTTCGACAGCGTGGTGATGATGAACCGCTCCTTGAGCAACGTCAGGCCCCGCACGCTGTCCGGCCACGGGTCGAGACGGTGCCACGCATGATTGAGGTGGTCGACGTCCTCGTCGGAGACCGACGTGATACCCGCCTCGGCGAGCAGATCCACCAGGATCATCCGGTGCAGATCGTCGATGCGTGTCCACGGCAGCTCGCCACGACGCACGCGGTCCATCGCCGGGGCATAGCCTGCACGCCAACTGTCGGCCATAGCCGACCAGTCCTGTTGCACCCCACGGCTTCTGCCGAACACCTGCAGCTCGCGAATGATGCTGGAGCGCCAGTCGACGACCGTGCCGAACACATCGAATGCGAGTGCCTTCGCGCTCACGGCTCCAACACCACCTTGCCGAGCACTCCCCCGTCGGCCAGGCTCTGCAGCGCCGCACTGCCCTGCGACAGCGGATACCTGATCGGCGGCGGGGGGCGTAGTCCCGCCTTGACCAGTTCGGCGACGCCGTAGGAGAACACCGACTGTGAGCCGGGCTTGCGGTTGACGTACTCGCCGTATCCGACGCCGACGACACTGACGTTGCGCAGCAGCAGCCGGTTGACCTTGACGGTCGGAATCCCGCCTGCCGCAAAGCCGATCACCAGCAACCGGCCCTCGGTGTCCAGCGCGCGGACTGCATCGTCGAACGTCTCGCCGCCGATGGGGTCGACCACCAGGTCGACGCCGCGGCCGTCGGTGTGTTCCTTCACCGCCTGCAGCCAGCCGTCGCTCAGCGGCAGCACCACGTCGGGGCCGACCGACTTCACGAACTCCATCGCCTGCGGACGGTGCACCATCGCGATGACCTTGGCGCCCAGCGCCTTCGCGATCTGGACGGCGGCCGTGCCGACTCCGCCTGCCGCCCCCAGGACCAACACCGTCTCCCCCGGCCGCAGGGCGCCGCGCTTGGCCAGCGCGAAGTACATCGTCTGGTAGTTGCCCAGCAGCGCGACAGCCTCGGCGTCGTCGATGTCATCCGGCGTCGGGGTCAGGTTGGCCGACGGCACCATCACCCGCTCGGCCCATCCACCCAGCATAGATAGCGCCGTAACCCGTTGCCCCGGTTTGAACTCGGAGTCATAGGGCGCCGAACGCACTATGCCTGCGACTTCCATGCCGGGGACGAACGGCGGCTCCAGCCGCATCTGATATTCGCCGCGAAGGAGCAACAGGTCGGGAAAGCTCACCCCGGCCGCGCCGACGTCGACGACTATCTGGTCGTCGCCACCGATATCGTTGACCTCGGTGTAGTCCAGCCCTGCCGGCCCGGAAAGCTCCCTCGCGACAAGCGCTTTCATGCCGGGGTGATCAGCCGAGGCTGAAGGTCGCCCGCTTGGCCGCAGACAGGTCGGCGATCTCGCCCCACTTTGAAGCGACGTCGTCGACAGTCGGCACACCGTCGGAGAAGGTGACGCCCTCGTTCTGGAACAGTGCCGCACGCTGCACCTTGCCACCACCGACGATGAACACCGAAGCGGTCTCCGGGTTTTCCTCGCTCATCAGGTATGCCACCACCGGTGCCACGTATTCGGGCGTGAGCTTCTCGAAAACCTCCGGCGGCAGGATGTCCTGCGTCATTCGGGTGGCCGCGATCGGCGCAACCGCGTTGGTTTTGATGTTGTACTTCGCGCCCTCCTGCGCCAGCGTGTTGATCAGGCCGACAAGGCCGAGCTTGGCGGCACCGTAGTTGGCTTGACCGAAGTTGCCGAACAGGCCGCTGGTGGAGGTGGCGACGACGACGCGCCCGAAGCTCTGCTCGCGGAAGTGCGGCCAGGCGGCGCGGATCACGTTGTAGCCGCCGTACAGGTGCACCTTCAGCACCGCGTCCCAGTTCGCGAACTCCATCTTGTGGAAGGTGCCGTCGCGCAAGATGCCGGCGTTGCTCACCACACCGTCGACCTTGCCGAATTCGTCGAGCGCGGTCTTGATGATGTTCTCGGCGCCCTCGGGCTCGGCGACGGAGTCGTAGTTGGCTACCGCGCGACCGCCGCCGTCCTTGATCTCGTTGACGACCTCATCGGCCATGTTGTGTCCGGCGCCGGTGCCGTCGCGCGCACCGCCGAGGTCGTTCACGACGACGCTGGCGCCCTCCTTGGCGAGCGTCAACGCGTACTCGCGACCAAGCCCACCGCCGGCTCCGGTGACGACGATGACGCGATCCTGCACTCCTGGCACTGGTGATCCTCTCGTTGACTCTCGTTGGTAGGGCGCGCGGTAAAGCTAGAAGAGCTTGCGCGCCAGCTTCTTCGCCGTCTCTGTATACGGGGGGTACATGAAGCTCATCGCATCGGGGCGGGTCGGCTTCGTCAGCACCGACTTCTTGTGGCTGAACTCGTCGAAGCCCCACTTGCCGTGGTACGCGCCCATTCCCGACGGTCCGACACCGCCGAACGGCAGCTTGGCGGTGGCGAAGTGGAACACCAGGTGGTTGACCACCATGCCGCCCGCGGGCACCTCTTTGATCACGCGTTCACGGACGTTCTTGGTCTTGGTGAACAGGTACGCGGCCAGCGGCTTGGGCCGCGAGTTGACGAATTTGATTGCCTCATCGAGGTTTTGGACCGTGACGATGGGCAGCACCGGTCCGAAGATCTCGTTCTCCATCAACGGCTCGCCGGGGTCGGGATCGACGACGACGGTTGGTTGGATCTTCAGCGCCGACTCGTCCGACCCGCCGCCGAGCGTGATCTCGCCCTGGGTCTCCGACAGGTAGCCGGTGATCCGGTCGAACTGGCGTTGGTTGATGACGCGCTTGCCGCCATCGTCGTCGGCCCCGAAGGACGTGACGGCGTCCTTGATCTTGCCGACGAGCTCGTCGCGGATGCTCGCGTCGGCGATCACATAGTCAGGCGCGATGCAGATCTGGCCGGAGTTGATCAGCTTGGTCCAGGCGATCCGCTTGGCGGCGACGTCGATGTCGGCGTCGGCGGCGACGATGACCGGGCTCTTGCCGCCCAGCTCCAGGGTCACCGGCGTCAGATGGTGCGCGGCGCCCTCGTACACCTTGCGGCCGATCTCGGTGCCGCCGGTGAACAGCAGCCGGTCGAAGCCCTGTGCAATCAACTCCTGGGTGACGGCGCCGTCGCCCTCGACGACCGCGATCGCGTCCTTGTCCAGATAGCGCTCCGTCAGCTCGGCGATCAGCTTCGACGACGCAGGGGCGATCTCCGACGGCTTGAGCACCACGGCGTTGCCCGCGGCGATCGCGCTGACCGCGGGACCGAACGTCAGGGTGAACGGGAAGTTCCACGCCCCGATGATCAGCACGGTGCCGTAGGGCTCGTACTCCACCCAGCCACGGCCCGGCAGCTGCGACATCTCGAGCATGCGGTACCTGCGCCGCATCCACCTGCGGACGCTCTTGGCGGCTTGGTGGGCCTCGGCGGCTACAGGCGCCACGTCGGTCATCCAGGATTCGAACGCTCCGCGGCCGTGATCGGCGGCCAGCGCCTCGATGATCGCGGCCTCGTTCTCGGTCATCATCTTCTCGATGGCCTTGAGTTGCTGCTTGCGCCATTCGACGCTGCGGGTGCGGCCGGTTGCGAAGGTCTGGCGCAGCCGGGCGACGGTGTCCGGGATGCCGGGCGCGACGGGCGCAGGCACTGCGGGCGTGGTCTGAGGAATCGAATCGGTGGTCATGGTGGAGGTCCTTCCTGACCAGGGCGCAGCGATCGCTGCACCTCAGTGTGACCCCGATCCTAACCACCCGGTTGGGCCGCCCTGAAGGCCCCGACTCAGAGCTTCTCTGCGGTGGCGAACGTGGCGAACGCGTCGTCGTCGGCGTCTGCAAGCTCGACGAACCGGCCGAGGCGGCGCATCTCGTCCTGCGAGGTGACAGCCGTGGCGCGCCAGCCGTTGGCGTTCAGCCACTCGGCGACGTCCGCGCGGTCCGGGTCGCTGTACATCAGCTCCTGCACGTCGATCTCACGCACGATGCCCAGCTCGTTGGCGATCTTCTCGAACCGCTCCGTCATCTGCGCGCGCCGCTCGTCGGAACGAATACCGACCGCTTCGGCCGCGATGCGGCTGCCTGCGGCGCTGAGCTCGGTGATCAGCATGAAGAGCCGGTCCTGTGCGTCGGCGGGCAGATACATCAACAGGCCTTCGGCCAGCCACGCGGTGGGCTGCCCGGGGTCGAAGCCGTTCTCGCGCAAAGCCGTCGGCCAGTCATGGCGGAGGTCCACCGGCACCTGGTGCAGCGTCACCGCCGGCTTCACATCATTCTCCGCAAGGGTCACGGCCTTGAACTCCAGCACCTTCGGCTGGTCGATCTCGAACACCGTCGTGCCGTCGGGCCAGTTCACCCGGTAGGCGCGCGAATCGAGACCGGACGCAAGGATGACGACCTGCCTGATCCCGGCCTCGGCGGCTCGCGTGAAGTGCTCATCGAAGAAGTGCGTGCGCACCGCTTGGTAGTTGCGCATGTGCGTGAAGATCGCCGCGATTTCCGGATCGATGGCGGCTGCCTTCTCCACGATCCCCTCGTCGAGCATCGTGCTCCACGCCCCGGTGCCGGCTTTCTCGACAAGCATGCCGGCGTACGGGTCGGTGATCAGCGGGTCGTCCTGCCTGGTCTCGGCGGCTCGGGCCGCGGCCACCATCACGGCGGTCGTGCCGACGCTGGTGGCGATGTCCCAGCTGTCGTCATGACTACGCAGCGAACTCATCGGTTCTCCCCGGCGAGCTCCGCGCGCAACAGCACGCTGGACGCGATCTCTTCGGCTTCGTAGTCGGGCACCGGCCTGCCGAGGCGGGTCATCTCGACCTCGCTGGGCACGGCGTCGACCCGCCAGTTGTGCTCGGCCAGCCAGCCCGCCGCGTCGGCGCGGCCCGCGTCGGCATAGGTCAGGGTGTCGACGTCGATGTCGATCCCTGAGCGTTCCCGCATCCGTGCGGTGCGCTCACGCCGAGCGATCCGCTCCTGCTCCGTCTGATCCGTCAGGTCCATGCTGAAGGCCTCGACGGCGATCCGGCTGCCCGGGGCGCTGTGTGCGGTGATCAGTTCGAAGAGCCGGTCCTGCGCATCCGGCGGTAGATACGGCAGCAGGCCTTCGGCGAGCCACGCGGTCGGTCGCATCGGGTCGAAGCCCGCGCCGACGAGTGCCGACGGCCAGTCGTCACGCAGGTCCACTGCGACCGGGACACGACGGGCCCTCGGCTGCGCGCCGTGCGCGTCCAGCGTCGACGTCTTGTACTCCAGCACCTTGGGCTGATCGATCTCGAAAACGGTTGTACCGGACGGCCATTCGATGCGGTACGCACGTGAATCCAGGCCCGCTGCCAGGATCACCACCTGGCGGATGCCCGCTCGCGCGGTGGCATGGAAGTAGTCGTCGAAGTAGTGGGTGCGGACAGCCTGGTAGTCGCGGGACATCTCGTGCAGCCTGCGGCCGTCTTGGTCGTCTTCGAGCCAATCGGGATCGCTGCTGGCCATCTGGGCCCAGTTCGGGCCCGCGGCCGACACCAGCAGGTAGGCGAACTCGTCGCGGATCAGCGCGTCGTCACGGGCGCTCTCGACGGCCCGCGCAGCGGCGACGCCGAGGGCGGTGGCCCCAACGCTTTCGGTGATTTCCCAGCTGTCGCCGTCGGTGCGGATGGTGGCGACTTCATGCAGATCGGTCATATCGTAAGCAATGCTACTAAATCAGTTAGCTGATCTACATGCATTTGTGGTAAACGTCACCCAAGGTCACGCAGCGGATTGCGAAAAACGGCTACTCGGCCAGCTTCCACAGCTTGTTGGCTAACAGGAGATTGAGCTTCTCGACGATGGACTCGAGTTCGTTGTGCGAGCCGACGTAGCCGGCGTAGAAGCCCATGCCCCACATCACCGCGACGAGCATCTCGACGAGTTGCGGGACGTCGGTGTCGGTGGTCAGTTCGCCCTTCTCGATCGCGTCGTTGACCGCCCCCGACACGAAGTCCCGTGAGTTCCGCATCGAGTCGTGCTCGTCGCTTCTGAGCTCGGGATGGCGCTGACCCTCCAGCACCGATGTCACCAGAAACGCTGCGGCGGAGCGATCCTCGCTGTCGGCCTGCATCGCGGCCGAGAAGAACGCGGACAGCCGGCCCAGCAGAGTTGTCCGGCCCTGAGCCTTCGCCAACCCCGCGGCGACCACCATCGAATTCGTCTGCTCGACGACTTCGCGATACAGCAACCGTTTGCTGGCAAAGTAGTGATTTATCGCGGGACGGGTCAGGTCGGCGCGAATTGCAATCGCCTGAAATGTTGCGGCGTCATAGCCGAGTTCGCTGAATACTTCGCGAGCTGCGCGCAAAATGCGCTCACGTGTTTCAGCAGCCTTCGCTGCTGGTGGACGGCCTGGCCCCCTGCTTGCCGTATGCGGCATGGTAAATATTGTGCCATAGGTCACCTGGCGCCTTTGCAGGACCCCGATACCGGGTGACTAGTCAGCAAACTAAGCGGAAATTGGCGCGATCATCGCGCCTGGCAACGGATCTGTAAAGCTCCTGGCGGTCCGGGCTCCGTTATCGCCCGCAGGGGCTAGGGTTCCGTCCCATGGCGAGCGTCGTTTCGCGCGACTCTTACTTCGAGACCGGCCTCGACGTGCTGTCCGATCTCGGCTACGGGGGGCTGAAGCTGGCCGAGGTGTGCAACCGCCTCGGCGTCACCACCGGGTCCTTCTATCACTACTTCTCCAGCTGGCCGGCCTACACCCGCGAGCTCGTCGAGAACTGGATGAAAGAGCGAACCGTTCTCGTCATCGAATTCCTCAAGAACGAAACCGACCCGCGGCGCAGGATCGACAGCTTGATCCAGGTCGGCCTCGAGCTTCCGCACGGCGCAGAAGCCGCGATCCGGGTGTGGAGCGCGGTCGATCCCGACGTGTACCACGTCCAGCTGCAGGTCGACCAGCAGCGCTACGACATCATGTACTCCTCGGCGCTGGAGATCCTCAAGGACGACCGGCAGGCGAAGATGTTCGCGCGGTGGGCCGTCTATCTGTTGGTCGGACACGAACAGGCGACCATCCCCCGGGACACGGTCGCGTTGGCGTGGATCGCCAAACAGCTCACCGAAGCACTTGACGAGGGCCGGTTCGCTTCCGTTCCCACAGATGACTAACTCGCCGGCCGGCGTATGGCGCAAGGCGGTCAACCGGATTCGCGAACGCGATCCCGAGTTCGACGCGCTGCGGCGCGCGCTGCGGGCGGCGGTGATCGTTCCACTCGCCGGCGCGGTCAGCTTCGCGGTGGCAGGGGGCAATTCGCAGACGCCGCTGTTCACGATCTTCGGGTCCTTCGCGCTTCTGGTGCTTGCCGATTTTCCCGGCAACCGGCAAGCCCGGGCCGTGGCCTACGCGGGGCTGGGCATCAACGGCGCCGTGCTGATCACGCTGGGCACGCTGGTGGCGCCGTACGCGTGGGTGTCGGTTGGGCTGATGTTCCTGCTGGGCGTCGCGGTGACGTTCTCAGGTGTGCTCAGCGAGACGATCGCGGCCGGACAGCGGCCGACCCTGCTGACGTTCGTGCTGCCCGCGTGTACGCCGATCGGCCCGATCCACGAACGGCTGCTGGGCTGGGCGATCGCACTGGCCGTGTGCGTTCCCGCCGCGCTGTTCGTGTTGCCGCCGCGCCACCACGACGAGTTGCGCCAGCACGCCGCCAAGGCCGTCGCCGCGCTTGCCGACCGCCTCGAAGGCAAGGCCAGCCGCAGCGAGGTGGTGGACGCGATGCTTGCGCTGCGGGAAAACTTTCTCGGCGCGGACTTCCGGCCCGTCGGACTGTCGGCGGGCAGCCGGGCGCTGGTGCGGGTGGTCGAGGACCTCGAGTGGTTGGCCGACCGCGTCAGCGACGAAGCCGGTCCCGGCCTGCGGGACATGCAGGCGCCCGGCATCCGGGTGCTGCGCTGCTCAGCGACGGTGCTTGAGCAATCCCGGACCGCCGACCGGACGACCGACCGCGCGAATCTCGAAGCGGCGCTTCTCCATTTGCGGTCCGTCGCCCGGGGGCGCTACCGCGACGACGTCGAAACGATCCTCGGCGCGCCCGACGACGCCACGGCAGTCCAGTTGGGACGCGAACTGCTGAACCGGCGGACGATCGCGGCCACCATCGGCGCGACGGGCCGCGTGATCGCGGCGGCCGCCGCCGCCGATGCACGGCCGGTTTGGGCCAGAGCACTGGGGCGCAGGCTGCCGCCCACGACCGCGACCGACCGGCTCATTCCCGAGGCCGCGGCAGTCACTTCGACGACGTCAGGCTTCCTCGGCGGCCGTTCGGTGGCGGTGCGCAACGCACTGCGCACCGGCCTCGGGCTGGCGCTGGCGGTCGCGGTCACCCACCTGTTCCCTGTCGAGCACGGGTTCTGGGTGGTCCTCGGCGCGCTGTCGGTGCTGCGCAGCAGCGCGTTGACCACCGGCACCAAGATGCTGCGCGCCGTGCTGGGCACCGGCATCGGGTTCGTCCTGGGCGCCCTGTTGATCAGCGTCGTCGGGGTGGACAAAGAAGTGCTGTGGATCCTGATGCCGTTGGTGGTGTTCGGCTCGGCGTTCGTGCCCGAAATCGCATCGTTCACGGCCGGACAGGCCGCGTTCACGATGATGGTGCTGATCTTCTTCAACTTGATCATCCCGACCGGATGGAGCGTCGGGCTGATCCGCGTCGAGGACGTCGCCGTCGGCGCGCTCGTCGGCGTCATGGTGTCGGTGCTCCTGTGGCCACGGGGCGCCACCGCGTCGGCTGCGACCGCGGTGGAGTCGGCCCGCGGCGTATTCGCGAACTACCTGGAAGCGGCCGTGCGCAGAATCACCCGCGGCGAGGACGAGGCGACGGCCAACACGTTGGCCATTCTCAGCCACGACGCTATCGCGGCGTCTCGTGTCGCCGATGACGCAGTGCGCCAATATCTTTCGGAGAGCGGCGGGTCGACCGACTTTCGCGGCCCGATCGTGCGCGCCTTCAACAGGGCGATCCGGGTGCGCGCTGCCGCGGACCTCATCATGGACATCCCCACGCCTCCACCGCTCGGCATGTATCCGAGGGTCCGCGAAGTGGTGGAGGTCCACACCGACGCGATCCGTGATCGCCTGTCGGGGAAGCTCGGCACCGGAGAGGACTGGACACCGATCGGCGAGGAGTTCGTCGTCGCGCTGCGCGCGGAGTCGACCCGTGACGAGATGTCCATCGCGGCCGCCATGCCGTTGGTGACGATCGCGGCCGCGATCGGTGAGCTCGAACTGGTCTACCCGCACCCGGTGGACGTGGTGGCCCACCGGTAGGAACATCAGCGGATTCGGTGCGGCATCAATGCATTCGGCGGGATGACACCGAACTTGCCCGCGTTGTAGTCCTCGAGCGCCTTGATCAGCTCGGCCTTGGAATTCATCACGAAGGGTCCGTAGGCGACAACCGGTTCGCGGATCGGCTTGCCTCCCAGGATCAGCACTTCCATGCTGGGCCGACGCGACTCCTGGGTCGGCTCGGCGGCGATGCTGATCCGGTCGCCAGGACCCAACACCGCCAGCTGGCCTTCGTGAATCGGATGGCCGACCGGACCGACAGTCCCGCGACCTGACAGCACATAGACGAGTGCGTTGAAGTCGCGGTTCCACGGCAGGTGCAGGCGCGCGCCTGGCTCGATTGTGCTGTGCGCGAGGGTTATCGGCGTATGTGTCGAACCAGGGCCGCCCTGTCCGTCGACATCGCCTGCGATGACGCGCAGCAGCGCGCCGCCGTCCTCCGACGCCAGCAGCTTGACCTGGTTGCCCTCGATGGCCTGGTACTTCGGCGCGGCGAACTTGTCCTTGCTCGGCAGGTTCACCCATAGCTGGATACCGTGGAACACGCCGCCGCTCTCGACGAGCTCGGCGGGCGGCGTCTCGATGTGCAGGATGCCGGAGCCGGCGGTCATCCACTGCGTGGCGCCGTCGGTGATCAGGCCGCCGCCGCCGTGGCTGTCCTGGTGGGCGAAGCGCCCGTCGATCATGTAGGTCACGGTTTCGAAGCCGCGATGCGGATGCCAGTCGGTGCCCCTCGGTTCGCCGGGCTGGTATTCCACCTCGCCCATCTGGTCCATGTGGACGAACGGGTCGAGGTCGGCGGCGCGCACGCCGGCGAAGGCGCGCACGACGGGGAAGCCCTCGCCCTCGTAGCCGTGCGGGCCCGTGGTGATCGAGCGGACCGGCCGCTCGGTGTCGGACGCCGCGGGCGCAGAAATCCTCGGCAATGTCAGTGTGTCAGCAGTGATAGCAGGCATGCTCAAGATAACCGGACTGCGGTCCGATTAATTCCCCCGGTCGACCAGCGGTCGTCCGCATGACCCCTACAACACTCTGTCGGTTCGGTTCGGGCCCATGAAACCCGCCATGTGCGCCGACTCCAGTTGATGAGCTTCAACTCGTGGCTTGGTATCGCAGGCAGGCTTCCGATGCGGACCCGGTCCGCGGCCGATCCGGAAGACCGGCCTTCCGAGTGCGCTGAAGTCTCCGTGATCGCCCACACCGTGGACGCGCATCTTCACACCAACGGACCGCGGTACTCCATCGGTGGTAGTGGTCATGACGTTTCCTCGGGGCGTGGTCGTGCTCTACGGCATCAGACCCGAGCCGGGAAGTTCGTGGCCTTCAGCGAACCCGTCTTCACGCCCAATGATGGAGTGGAGTATGCGCGCCCACATATGGTCAGCGGGTCCATTCCGCAAATTTTGACGGAGATGATCTGAACACGTCATGTGTCCCTGCGCACACTATTTAGCTGTCTGCGGGCTCAGCCTGGTTACCGTCGAGTTAACTTCGTGCCGTTCCAATCGTAACCTGCGCTTTCCGGCTGTGGCGAGCAGCAGCCCACGCGCATGGCAAACGTCGTGGCTGGTCAGCCAAGAGCGGCCAGTGCGGCGGCGCGGGCGTCGGGCGCGCTGGCCGTCGTCAGCACCGCGTCGGCCGCATCCCTGCACTGCTGAAGCGTGACCCGGGAGAGCCTGGCGCCGACGCCGTTGACCGCCGCCGATGCCGCGGACAGCGACGTCACCCCGAGCCCAGTCAGCACGCACGAAAGCAGTGGGTCGGCCGCGGCCTCCCCGCAGACGCCGACGGGCTTGCCCACCGCGGCGCCCGCCCGGGCCGCCATCGCGACGAGGGCGAGCACGCCGGGCTGCCACGGATCGGTGAGGGTGGCGAGGTCGGCCGACATGCGGTCGGCGGCCATCGTGTACTGCGCCAGGTCGTTGGTGCCGATCGACAGAAACTCGACGTGCTCGAGGATCCGGTCGGCCAGCAGCGCCGCCGCGGGCACCTCGATCATCACACCCGGCGTCAGGCCGCGTGAACGAACCTCCGCAGCAAAGCGTTTGGCCTCGTCAGCGGTGGCGATCATCGGTGCCATCACCCACGGCGCGTTGCCGGTGCGCTCGGCGGCCGCGGCGATGGCGTCCAGCTGGCGCTCCAGCAACCCGGGGTTTCCCTCGGCGATCCGGATGCCCCGCACACCGAGCGCAGGGTTCGCCTCCTCGGGGTGGCCTGCGAACTTCAGCGGCTTGTCGGAACCCGCATCCAGCGTCCTGATCACGACCTTGTGCCCGGCGAACGCCTCGAGCACCTCGCCGTAGATACCAGCCTGCTCGTCGACGCTCGGCTCGGTGTCGCGGTTGAGGAAGCACAGTTCCGTGCGAAACAACCCGACGCCCTCGGCCGGCGTCTCCCTGGCCGCACGGGCGGCGGCGCCGTCCTGCACGTTGGCCAGGATCGCCACCGCATGCCCATCCGCCGTCGCTCCCGGTCCCGCCCAGCGGGCCGCGATCTCCGCTTCATGGGCGGCAGCGGCCACCGCGTCGGCGGCGGTCGTCGGGTCAGGCGAAACGGTGACGGTGCCACGGGTGCCGTCGACGAGCACCGTGCTGCCCACCGCGACCGCGTCGAGCCCCTCGACGGCCACCACGCACGGGATCCCGAGCTGGCGGGCGATGATCGCGGTATGGCTGGTCGGCCCGCCCAGCGTGGTGGCCAGCGCAATGACCAGCGCCGGGTCCAGACCGGCCGTGTCGGCGGGGGCGAGGTCGTCGGCGAGCAGCACCGACGGGACCGTGGGCAGTGGGACGCCGGGCTCCGGCAGTCCGCTGAGCTCGGCGACGACACGGTCGCGGATGTCGCGCAGATCGGTGACCCGCTCGGCCATCAGCCCGCCGAGCTGGGTGAAGAGATCGACGAACTGGTCGACCGCGGCGACGACGGCGCGCACGGCGGGCGCGCCCGCGTTGATGAGTTTCTCTGCCGAGCCCAGCCACGCGCGGTCCTGCGCAAGGGTGGCCGTTGCTGCCAGCACCTCGGACGCCGCGCCGGTGGCGTGGGCCGCGCGGTCCCGCAGACGGGAGGCGACGGCGTTGGCCGCCGCGGTGAACCGGGCCGCCTCTGCCGGGCGCTCCTCCTCCTCGACCTCGGGCGCCGCGTCCACGTCGAGCACGGGAAGCCGGCCGGGCCGGATCACCGGTCCGTACTGAATGCCTGCGACGACGGGGACGCCCTGCAGAACGGTGCCCACAGGGAGGTCGGTGGGCAGAGGTGACGTGGGCGGAGATGAGGCGGTCATGTGAAGCAGATTACAAAGCAACCATTGACAAGTCAACACATTCAAGAGTAAAACAACAGATATCAACATTGATTCGGGCCAGAAACCACACAAACGGAGCGTCATGTATGCCGAAGAGCGTCAGCAAGCGATCGCCTCGCTGGTAATCACCAGGGGCCGCGCCTCCGTGGCCGAGCTGGCGGAGACCTACGACGTCACCACTGAGACGGTGCGCAGGGATCTTGCGGTGCTCGACCGCGCCGGGCTGGTGCGGCGGGTGCACGGCGGGGCCGTTCCCGTGCGTGCCCTTCGCCTCGTCGAGCCCGGCGTCGGCGAACGCGAGAACACCCGCGCCGAACACAAGGACGCCATCGCCGCGGCCGCCGCCGAGTTTGTTCCGCTCAGCGGCGCCAGTGTGTTGCTCGACGCGGGCACCACCACCAACCGGATCGCCGCCACGCTGCCGTCGGACCGCGAGCTGACGGTCGTCACCAACTCCGTGCCGATCGCCGCGCGGCTGGCAGGCATGCCGTCGGTGTCACTGCAGCTTCTCGGTGGCAGGGTCCGTGGCCTCACCCAGGCCGCCGTCGGCGAGCAGGTGCTCCGCGTGCTCGACACCCTGCGCGTCGACATCGCGTTCATCGGCACGAACGGGATCAGCGTCAGGCACGGGCTGTCCACCCCGGACAGCGACGAAGCCGCCGTCAAGCGGGCCATGATTACCAGCGCCAATTATGTTGTGGTGGTTGCTGATTCGTCAAAGATCGGACGTGAGGACTTCGTCAGCTTCGCCCCGCTGTCCAAGGTCGACGCGCTCATCACCGACTCCGAGATCAGCAATGCCTACCGCTCGCAGCTCACCGAGCAGGGCCTCGAAGTGGTCGTCGCATGATCATCACCGTCACCCCGAACCCGAGCATCGACCGCACCGTCACCCTCGCCACCCCGCTCACCCGCGGTGCGGTACACCGGGTCAGCTCGGTCACCACCGAGCCCGGCGGCAAGGGCGTCAACGTCGCTCGTGCCCTCACCCTGGCGGGCGTGGACGCCGTCGCACTGCTGCCAGCTTCGGGCTCCGACCCGCTGGTGACCGCCCTTCAGGCCAGTGGCGTTCCGTTTCGCTGTGTTCCGATCACATCGCCGGTCCGGACGAACATCGCCGTCACCGAGATGGACGGCACGACCACCAAGATCAACGAGCCCGGTGCGCGACTCGATGTGGCCGCCATCGATGCGCTGACCCGGTCGGTCATCGGCAACGCCGAGCACGCGTCGTGGGTGGTGATGTCCGGATCGCTCCCTCCCGGCATGCCCGCCCACTGGTACGCCGACGTCGTCGCCGAGCTCACCCTCTACGACTGCAAGGTCGCGATCGACACCTCCGATGCCCCGCTGGCCGCGCTCGTGGCCGGATTCGACCGCGCCGCCCCCGACCTCATCAAACCCAACGCCGAGGAGCTCGCCGGCGTCATCGGCTACTCGCCGCAGGCGTTGGAAGCCGCTGTCACACAGGGTGATCCGGAGCCAGTTGTGCTAGCAGCGCAGCAGCTGGTCGACCGCGGCGTCGGCGCCGTACTGGCCACCTTGGGCCCGGCAGGCGCGGTATTGGTCAACGACACCGGCAGCTGGCTGGCCACGCCGCCCCCGATCGTCCCGCGCAGCACCGTCGGCGCAGGCGACGCCAGCCTCGCCGGCTACGTCCGTGCCGATGTCGGCGGCGCCGCACCGCCGCACCGGCTGCAGATGGCGGTCGCATACGGCAGTGCCACGGCCGCACTGCCGGGCTCCGCACTGCCCACTCCCGCCCAGGTCGACCTGAATGCCGTTCGGGTCAGGTCGATCTCGCCCGTCACAAACCCCGCCAGTCCGTAACAACAACCGAAAGTATCGCCATGACCAGCACCGCTTCCCGACCCATCATCGACGCCGATCTGGTCCTGCTCGACGTCGACGCGGGTGCCGACAAGCAAGCCGTCATCGACCGGCTCGTCCGCAGACTCGCCGGCGCCGGTCGGACAACGGACCCCGACGGCTTGATCGCCGCCGCGATGGCCCGCGAAGAACAATCCGCAACCGGACTGCCCGGCGGCATCGCGATCCCGCACTGCCGGTCCCCGCACGTCGACACGGCGTCCATCGGGTTCGCGCGACTGCAACCGGCCGTCGACTTCGGCGCGCCCGACGGTCCCGCCGATCTGGCGTTCCTGATCGCCGCGCCCGAAGGCGCGGGCGCCGAGCACATGAAGCTGTTGTCCAGCCTGGCGCGGGCCCTGGTCCGCAAGGACTTCGTGCAGTCGCTCCGCGACGCCGCCAGCCCCGACGAGGTGGTCGCACTCGTCGACGAGGTGCTCAACCCCGCGGACAAACCCAAGGCCGCCGCCGTGGCCGAGAAGGCCGCCGCCAAGCCGAAGACCCTGGTCGCGATCACCGCCTGCCCAACCGGCATCGCCCACACGTACATGGCCGCCGACTCACTCGTCGCCGCCGCGAAGGAAGCCGGCGTGACATTGCACGTCGAGACGCAGGGATCATCGGGCAGCACCCCGATGGATGCGGCGACGATCGCAGGCGCCGATGCCGTCATCTTCGCCACCGACGTGGGAGTGAAGGACAAGCAGCGGTTCGCGGGCAAGCCGGTGGTGGCTTCCGGCGTCAAGCGCGCGATCAACGAGCCTGCCAAGATGGTCGCCGAAGCCCTTGCAGCAGCGGACAATCCGAATGCCGCCCGGGTCGAGGGCTCCGGCGCCGACGCAGCCGCGGGCGCCACGCCCGCAGGTGGTGTCGGCTGGGGCACCCGCACCCGGCAGATCCTGCTCACCGGCGTGAGCTACATGATCCCGTTCGTCGCCGCAGGCGGACTGCTCATCGCATTGGGCTTCCTGTTCGGCGGCTACCAGATCGCCAACAAGCCCGAGGGCGGAACGCAGTCGTTCGCGAACATGTACGCGCTCAACAACTCGCTGTGGAACCTGCCACCAGGCGGCTTCTCGCAATACCTCGGCGCCGTTTTGTTCAGCCTCGGCGGCTTGGCCTTCAGCTTCCTGGTGCCCGCGCTGGCCGGCTACATCGCCTTCGCCATCGCCGACCGGCCCGGCATCGCACCAGGGTTCACCGCCGGAGCGGTGGCTGTGTTCGTCGGCGCGGGCTTCATCGGCGGCATCGTCGGTGGTCTCATCGCCGGCTTCGCGGCGCTGTGGATAAGCAGAGCCAATGTGCCGCAATGGTTCCGGGGTCTGATGCCGGTGGTCATCATCCCGCTGTTCGCCTCGCTCGTCGTCGGCCTGTTGATGTTCATGCTGCTCGGCAGGCCACTCGCCGCGCTCACCTCCGGGCTGACCAGTTGGCTCAGCGGAATGTCGGGAACGTCGGCGGTGCTGCTCGGCGTCATCCTCGGCCTGATGATGTGCTTCGACCTCGGCGGCCCGGTCAACAAGGCGGCCTACGCCTTCGCCACCGCCGGTCTCACCGCGGCCACCATGGCCTCGTTCGAGATCATGGCCGCGGTGATGGCCGCAGGCATGGTCCCGCCGCTGGCGATGGCACTGGCGACCTTCGTGCGGCCTCAGCTGTTCAGTGAGCCCGAGCGTGAAAACGGAAGGGCTGCAGTACTTCTGGGCGCCTGCTTCATCTCTGAGGGCGCGATCCCGTTTGCGGCCGCCGACCCGTTCCGGGTCATCCCGTCGATGATGTTCGGTGGCGCGATCACCGGTGCGCTGTGCATGGCCACCGGCGTCACCTCGCGGGCACCACACGGCGGAATCTTCGTGTTCTTCGCCATCGGTCACCTGATCTGGTTTGTCGTCGCCATCCTCATCGGCTCGGTGGTAGGCGCACTGGCCGTCATCGCCGCCAAGCAGTTCGTCAAATCCAGCGCGAAGGTCGACGACGAAACACCCGCGCTGGCCGCCGCCTGATCTGCACAATCAACCAACGACAACAAGGAGAACCCATGCCTGAGAAGACCGTCACCGTCGGGTCGGCGATCGGCCTGCACGCCCGTCCCGCGGCCATCATCGCCGAGGCCGCAGTGAACGCCGGTGTCCCCGTCACCCTTTCGATGGACGGCGGCGATCCCGTCGACGCCGGTTCGGCGCTGATGATCATGACCCTCGGCGCAGGCAACGGCGCGCAGGTGACCGTGCACTCCGACGACGAGGAAGCGCTGGCGAAGATCGCCGAACTCGTGGAGCAGGACCTCGACGCCTGAGCCGTCCGGCAACCCCACCTGGAAATTGCCGCCGAAGTGCCTCCGTGCAGCGGGTTAGGCTGGCTGGCGACGAAAGGCGGCAAACGTGGACGGGTGGCTGCTCGGACAGGTCAGCACCGTACTGACTGCGCTGTCGCACGCCCATGAGCTCTATGACGGCGCCGGCCGTCCTGCGCTGCCCAAGGATTTCGTGCCGCGCCCCGACCTGCAGGACAACCTCGGCGGTGGGCTGCTGTGACGCATCCCGCCGTCGAGACCGCGCAGTCCGGCGAGGCGGCCGACGCGGTGCGGACCCTGCAGTCCGAGCTCAGGAGCGACTACTCCGAAATACGTTCTGCTGAAATACAACTCACTGAGGCGATCCTGACCGCGCATGGGGTGACGATGGCCGGGCGCAGCCGGCTGCAGGACATCCAGCGGCAACTGATCGAGGCCATCAACAATCCACTGACCGCGCTCGGCACGCCGGCGGGCGAGCGCCAATTCCTGATGTTCCTGCGCAGCAAGGTCGCCGAGATCCAGGACGTCGTGGATGCCGGCGCCCTGTCCGACGAGGACCACGCGACCCTCACCCGCGCGCTCGCCAATGGCTACCTGCTGACCGCGCCGGAGGGGACGGATACACCGGCCACCGCACCCGGTGCCCCTCCGGTCGCCGACCAGTCAGCCGGAGTCATGCCCGCCGTCGGCTCTGCGCTCGGCGCGTTGCCGCAGGCGGCCCAGGGCGCGGTCGCGGGGCCCGCACAGGGCGCAGCCGGGTTGGCCGGCGCCGCAAACCCGCTGGCCGGCTTGGCGTCAGGACTGCTCGACGGCAACGGCGAGCACGGCGGTCCCGCGGAAGACACCGGCACCGAATCGCCCAGTGACGAAACCACCGACGACTCAGAAAGCCGCGACACACAGGCCGACGAGGACAACGAGGACAACGACGCAGACACCGACGACGACCGGCGCTCGGCGCCCCCGCCACCCGACGATCCCGAAGTCCCCGACCGTGGTCCTGCACAGACCCGGCCCGCCGGCGGCCGCCAGGAGGTCCCATGACAACGATTCGCATCACCCCGGCACTGCTGAACCAGGTGGCGGCGCGGCACGAGAGCGTGGCAGACGAGATCGCGGCCGCGCGGGGCGCCGAATCCGAGATCCTCGCGGCGGTCGGCACCCACGGGCCGATCATGCATCAGTTCAAGGCGGCGGCCCACGAGGTGGTGGCGCGACGCGCGGCGGCGTTCACCGATCACGAAACCGCGCACCGCTCCGCCGCCGACCGGTTGCGGTCCATCGCAGCGAAATTCGGCGACCAAGAGGCGATCAACGCAGCGGCGGTCCGCTTTGACTGAGCAGTCGTACACCGCCGCGACGCCGGACAACACCATCTTCGTCCGGGTCGCGCTCGGCGGGCACACCCTCGGCGTGCAGATCGAGCCCGCCGCCATGCAGCGCCCCGCCACCGAAATAGCCCATCGGATCATGGCGTGTAACGATGTCGCTTATCTGAAGGGGCAGCTGGTCATCCGCACCGAGCTGGAGAATAGGTCGATTCCGGTGGACGATATGCCGACTGAGCAGGACCTCGCCGACGCCGAGCGGAAGCTTGCCGAGCTAGGCCGCTGATGAAGGTCGACGTTTCCGGGCTGATGAGCGCCGCTCGACGGCTGACTGAGGCGGCGATGCTCGTGCAGGGCACCGGTCCCGGCGAACTGACCCCACTGGCGCCCGATACCACGTCGGCGGGAGCGGCGGCCCGCCTGCAGGCGGCGGCCTCCGAGCTGTGGGGGTCGGCGTGCGCGCAGGCGGCCAGCCTCGCAAGTGCGGCTGCACACCTGATCCTGATCGCCGCCAAGTTCGCCACCCAAGAGGAGGCGAACAAGTTCAACATCGCGAACCTGCAGGTGATGGCCGCAGGCCTCGACACGGGCTCGCTGACGGCGCTGGAGCCCGTGCCGCCGCTCGCGCCCGACATCCGCACGCCGCTGCCCCCGCTGGCCGCCAACCTCAACGGCGACGCCTTCTCCGAGATGGTCACCGTCGGTTCGGGCGATGGCGCAGCCTTCACCACAAACGCCACCAACAACGGAACATCCGCCGACAGTGTGGCGCGCATACTTCGCGAGGTGGCGGCGAGCGTGCCCGACATGTGGGACAGCCCGGTAGGCACCGCCGCCCTGTCCGGCCGACTGATCGAATACGCGAACGCGGCGACCGTCATCTCCGACCGCTGGTTCCAACTCGGCGACGAGACGCGCAAGCACGCCGACGACCACAGCCGGACGGTCAGTGCGGTGCCCAAGCCACAGGAGTTCAAGGAAAACGAGGCCCGGCTGGTCGAGGCACAGCGGCAAGGCAACGGCATCGCCGCATCGCAGCTGCTGTTCCAGCGTGGAGAGCTGAACCAACGCGCCGTCGCCATCGCGGTGCGGTACGCCGCTGACACCGAGCTGACCACCTCACCCAAGGGTGCCCCGGTGCCGGAGCCCGCTGGCGGAGTTCCCGCAGGGGTGGGCCCCGCCGGCGCCGCGGCGGGTGCCGCTCAAGCCGCGGCCGGGCAGCCCGCCGCCGCGCTGAACAAGACGTCCGCAGGCGTGGGGGAAGCCGCCCAGGCCGGGCAGGCCGGCGACGCCGCCGGGCAGCTCGCTCAGCTTCTGCCCGCCGCGCTCGGAGCCGTCGGCGGCATGGCCGGTGGTGCCGCGGGCATGGCCGGTCAGATCCCGCAGGCACTCATGCAGACCGGCCAAGGCCTGGCACAAGCCGCCACACAGGGCATGTCCGGGTTGACGAAGAGTCCCGCCGATGCCGAGCTCGCAAAATC
>JBKPSU010000198.1:0-19719 GCA_046735135.1 Actinomycetota bacterium | reverse complement strand
GGATGTGCGGGGCCGTCATCGCTCGAGCATGCCGACGTCAGCACGAGCACGGCCGCCGACAACGAGGCGACTAGCGCCCGCACCAGAACTCAGGTGCGGCCACGGCCCTTGGCCACCGTTTTGTTGATGCGCCGCACCAGGTTTCGCGGCACCAGCCGCCCTCCGGTGGTCAACACCTTGTACTGCAGCCCTGGAACGATCACGACGTTTCCCTTGGCGGCGTCGGAGAGGCAGTCACGAACGACGTCCTCGACTTCGAGCCACAGGAACGACGGGGTGCCGACCATCTCGATGCCTGCGCGCTCGTGGAACTCGGTGCGGACGAAGCCGGGACACAACGCGTGCACGCCGACACCCGTGCCGGAGAGCCCGTTGGCCAGGCCTTCGGTGAATGAGATGACCCACGCCTTGGATGCTGAATACGTCGATCCGCGGCCGGGCAGCAGGCCCGCGACGCTGGCGACGTTGATGACGGTGCCCGCATCGGCGTCCAGCATCGGCGGAAGCGCGGCGTGCGTGAGCTGCATGACCGCCGTGACGTTGACGTCCAGCTGCGACTGCAGCACGTTGAGATTTTCGGCCCAGAACTCACCGGAGGTGCCGAACCCGGCGTTGTTCACCAGCACCCGAACACCGGCGGCCAGCCGGTCGGCGACCTTGGCGCGGTCGGCGGCGACGGCGAGGTCGGCGGGCAGCACCTCGACGGCGGCGCCTGCCTCGTCATGCAGTTCGGCGGCGAGCTGCTCCAGCCGTTGGACATCTCGGGCCACCAACACCAGGTCGTAGCCGTCGATGGCGTAGCGCCGTGCGAAGCCCGCCCCGAGCCCGGATGTCGGTCCGGTGATCAAAGCGACGGGACGCGGCATGCCGACAGGTTACTCAGCGCTGATAGTGCGGTGACTGTCGGCCGTTGCGCGGTGGCTGACGGCGGATCGACGGGTCCGACGGGTTGACGTCGGCGCGCGGCCGCGCAGGCGTCGGCGTGACCGGACGCCCGGGTGCGGCTGCACGCCGGGCGGCGGGCTGGCTTGTCGCGGCGCCGGCACCGGTCTGCGGAATCGGCGGAAGCACCCGCAGCAGGTCGTTGAACTGCCGCACGGTGCGCAGGCCTTCGTCCCACTGCGCCCGAGTGCTGGTGACAGGCATGCTGACCAGCGTCCAGTTCTGCTCGTTCCACATGATCTCGGCGCAGTCCGGAGCGGTGTGTGCGAACGTCACCATCCGACGGTCGCAGGCGCGCCTGGCGGCGTCGAGGTTGGTGGAGTAGACCATCCGCGGGCCGATCGCGCCGAGCAGCCAGATGTCGTTCTCGCGGGGCTCCTTGATGCCCTTCAGCCGCAGATCGACCACAACGTTCGTGCCGACCTTGCGGTGCAGGGCGATCACGGTCGCGACGTCTTCGAGGTCGAAGATGAACACCGCCTCGCCGCGAATCTGGCCCAGCACGACGTTCTTGGCGCTGACATCGCCGACGGTCGACATCACGCCGCGCTTCCAGCGCGAGACGATGTCGTGCGACTCGTGCTCGTAGTCGAAACCGTGGGACTTGGCCCACGACTTGCGACGGCGCCCCAGCCCGCGACGACGGTCGATGTCGACGTATAGCAACACTGCCGCACCCACGAAACAGAGTGCGGACAGCGTGAACCAGAGGGGAACCATTAGGCCTAGCCTATCTGCTCTGGGCTCTGACGCCAGAACCCGAGCAGGTCACAACCCAATTACGCATGGCCACGCCCCTGACGGGCGCAGGGGCTCAGACCGCGAGGAGGCGCTCGAAGAAGTCCCGGTACCGCTGCAGGGCGATTCGAAGATCCTCCGTCGACACCTGTTCACCTCGACTCCACTGCTCCTCGAGCCGCGAACGGGCCTGGGAGAATCCCGCGGTCAGCTTGTCGACCACGTCGGATACCAGCCCGTCGGCCTTCTGCACACACTCGCGGGGGTCATCGACGAAGGCCGATTGAACCTCGGTCCAGCGCGAGTGGAAATCCGAGAGTTCGCGGTCCCCGAACAGCATCTGGTCAGACGAGTCCGTGGTCGTTGCCGCGGGCTCGGGTGGCAGATCGGTTGGCGCAGCATCAGTTTCAAGCGGCGTGGCACCCGTGGACGGGTCTACTGTCTCGGCCTGATTCTCATGCGTGGTCATGCGTCTGCCTCCTGTGTTCACCGTTCTCGGGATGATGGGTCTCGACGTCCGAGTCGGCGCCGAGCAATCGGTCGAAGAGCGCGCGGTAGTGCACGAACGCCTGCCGTGCGTCTTCTGTGCTGATGTCCTGCGAGCGGTAGATGGTGTGAGCACTGCGGTAGTTCTCGACGATGTCGGGGTGATCGACGGAGACATCGGCGGCGCGTTGCTCGAAGTCGTCGATGGGATAGCCCCGCTCGCGCATCACCCGTGTCACCAGGCGCTCGGCCCGCCCGACCGCATCCTGGGGAGCGTCGACGAACTCGGCCTGCACCATCTGCCACGTCGCCGCGTGTTCCTGCCGGGCCTCGGGCGTCAAGTCGACGATGTCGAGCTTCTTGCGCTTCTTCTCCCGCGCCGCGAGTTCGGCTTCTGCGGCGCGCTGTTCGCCCAGTTCGCCGACCGTGCGGTCGTATTCGGGACCGAAGTGCTCCCTCAGCCGCGCAGACCTCCTGCGGCGGCTCAGCGACCATCCGATGATGCCGAGCACGACGATCACCACGACGGCGATGAGAATCCATGCAAGTGCAGACATTTCGTTGACCTCCTCGTCAACCAGAGGAGTAACCACGGTCGATCCGACGGAAACGTAAATTTGTGATCGGGGTCGCATAGCGTCTGGCCATGGCCTACGACGACTATCAGTTGCTTCGCGTCACCGTCGACGGCGGAATCTGCCGGGCGACCATCGACAACCCGCCGATCAACCTGGCCGACGTGCCATTGATCGGTGAGATCGACCGGCTGACGCAAGAGATCGGGAACGACGACACGCTACGAGTGGTGATCGTCGACTCCGCGGACCCCGAGTTCTTCATCGCACACGCGGACGTGGAACTGATTGCGGGACTGCCGACCGACGACACATCCCTGCACGACGAGCTGAGCGTGTTTCACGCCCTGACAGAACAATTCCGGGCACTGCCGCAGGCCACCATCGCCGTCATCGAGGGCATCTGCCGCGGCGGCGGGAGCGAGTTCGCGATGGCCTTCGACATGCGTTACGCCGCGCTGGGCAGGGCGCGCTTCGGCCAGCCCGAAGTCGCGGTCGGGATCATCCCTGGTGGCGGCGGGACGCAACGGCTCCCCCGGCTCGTCGGCCGGGGGCGGGCGCTGGAAGTCATCCTCGGCTGCATGGACATCGACGCCGCGACCGCCGAGGCGTGGGGCTACGTCGACCGCGCGTTACCCCCCGATGAACTGCGCCGGTTCGTCGACACCCTGGCCGCGCGCATCGCGGCGTCCCCGCTGGAGGCCATCTCGCGCGCCAAACGCGCCGTCGACGCCGCGTTCGGCGACGTCGCGGCGGGATTGCGCGTCGAGGACCAGCTGTTCAGGGAGGCCCTGGCACAGCCGGTCGCACGCGAACGGCTACAGGCGATCCTCGACGCGGGCGCCCAGACCCGTGAGTTCGAGCTGGGCGAGATCCGGCTCTAGCTCAGCCCAGAACGAGCGAGTCGCCGTCGGGGCTGACATTCACCGGCACGACATCGCCGTCGTGCACCTCGCCGGCCAGCAGCATCTTGGCGAGCTGGTCGCCGATGGCCTGCTGGATCAGCCGACGCAGCGGCCGCGCGCCGTACAGCGGATCGAACCCGCGGTCGGCAAGCCACTTCTTGGCGGGCAGCGACACCTCGAGGGTGAGCCGTCGCTGAGCCAGCCGCTTGTCCAGCTGCTGCAGTTGGATGTCGACGATCTCCACCAGCTCCTCCGGGTCGAGCGGATCGAAGATGATCACATCGTCGAGCCGGTTGATGAACTCGGGCTTGAACGCCGAGCGCACCGCCGCCATCACCTGCTCCTCGCTACCGCCGGAGCCGAGGTTGCTCGTCAGGATCAGGATCGTGTTCCGGAAGTCGACCGTGCGGCCCTGGCCGTCGGTCAACCGACCCTCGTCGAGCACCTGCAGCAGCACGTCGAACACGTCCGGGTGGGCCTTTTCGATCTCGTCGAACAGGATCACCGTGTACGGACGCCGTCGCACCGCCTCGGTCAGCTGACCACCCTGGTCGTAGCCGATGTAGCCGGGCGGCGCACCGACGAGGCGGGCCACCGAGTGCTTCTCGCCGTACTCGCTCATGTCGATGCGGACCATGGCGCGTTCGTCGTCGAAGAGGAACTCCGCCAACGCTTTTGCCAACTCGGTCTTGCCGACGCCGGTCGGGCCGAGGAACATGAACGAGCCCGTCGGGCGGTTCGGGTCGGCGACGCCTGCACGGCTGCGCCGCACCGCATCGGACACGGCCTGCACGGCCTTCTTCTGTCCCACCACGCGCTTGCCGAGCTCGTCCTCCATGCGCAGCAGCTTGGCGGTCTCGCCCTCGAGCATCCGGCCTGCCGGAATGCCGGTCCACGCGGAAACCACGTCGGCGATGTCGTCGGGCCCGACCTCTTCCTTGAGCATGACGTTCTCGCGCGCCTCGGCCTGCGGTATTGCCGCGTCGAGCTTCTTCTCGGCTTCGGGGATCCGGCCGTAGCGCAACTCGGCAGTCTTCTCCAGGTTGCCGTCGCGCTCGGCCCTGTCGGCCTCGCGGCGCAGCTCCTCGAGCTGTTCCTTGAGCTCGCGGACGACGTCGATGGCGTTCTTCTCGTTCTGCCAGCGGGTGGTGAGCTCGGCGAGTTCCTCTTTCTTGTCGGCCAATTCGGCGCGCAGCTTCTCCAGCCGCTCCTTCGACGCGTCGTCGGATTCCTTGGCGAGCGCCATCTCCTCGATCTCGAGCCGACGGACGAGTCGCTCGACCTCGTCGATCTCGACGGGCCGCGAGTCGATCTCCATCCTCAGCCTGCTTGCCGCCTCGTCGACGAGGTCGATGGCCTTGTCCGGCAGGAAGCGGCTGGTGATGTAGCGGTCGGACAGCGTTGCCGCGGCGACGAGCGCGGAGTCGGTGATGCGCACGCCGTGGTGCACCTCGTAGCGGTCCTTGAGCCCGCGCAGGATGCCGACGGTGTCCTCGACCGACGGCTCACCGACGAACACCTGCTGGAAGCGCCGCTCGAGCGCGGCGTCCTTCTCGATGTACTTGCGGTACTCGTCGAGGGTGGTGGCGCCGACCAGCCGTAGCTCGCCGCGGGCCAGCATCGGCTTGATCATGTTGCCCGCGTCCATCGACGAATCGCCTGTGGCGCCCGCACCCACGATGGTGTGCAGCTCGTCGATGAACGTGATGATCTGGCCCGCCGAGTTCTTGATGTCGTCGAGCACGGCCTTGAGCCGTTCCTCGAACTCACCGCGGTACTTGCTTCCCGCGACCATCGAACCGAGGTCGAGCGAGATGACCGTCTTGTCGCGCAGGCTCTCCGGCACGTCGCCCGCGACGATGCGCTGGGCAAGGCCCTCGACGATCGCGGTCTTGCCGACGCCCGGCTCGCCGATCAGCACCGGGTTGTTCTTGGTGCGCCGGGACAGCACCTGTACGACGCGACGAATCTCGTTGTCGCGCCCGATGACCGGGTCGAGCTTGCCTTCGCGGGCGCGCTCGGTCAGGTCGGTCGAATACTTCTCCAGCGCCTGGTAGCTGCCCTCGGGGTCGGGGTTCGTGACGCGCGCGCTTCCGCGCACCTTGACGAACGCCTCGCGCAGCGCCTGTGGCGACGCGCCATGGCCGGACAGCACCTTGGCCACGTCCGAGTCACCGGTGGCAAGGCCGACCATGAGGTGCTCGGTGGAGACGTATTCGTCGTCCATCTCGGTGGCGAGGTTCTGCGCCGTGGTGATCGCGGCGATGGATTCGCGCGACAGTTGCGGCTGCGAGCTGGAGCCACTGGCGCTGGGCAGCCGGTCAAGAAGCCGTTGCGTCTCGGCGCGGATGGTCGCGGGGTCGACGCCGACGGCCTCCAACAAGGGGGCGGCAATGCCATCGTTCTGGGTGAGCAGTGCCATCAACAGGTGGGCGGGCATGATCTGCGGGTTGCCGTCGGCGGTCGCCGCCTGCAACGCCGCGGTCAACGCAGCCTGGGTCTTGGTCGTCGGGTTGAACGAGTCCACGACACCTCCGATCGTCTAGAAAGAAAATGCTGGTCGCATTGGACAACGTCGTCAAGGTTGAGTCTGTTCCGCTCAACTTTAACTTTTTCTCGCTGCGAGCCTGCGCACAGATCGTGAAATCGCGCGAAATCGCGATCCACCCGCAGTTTCGGCTGCCGGGCAAATCGCTGTCCAACTGTCAATTACCGCCGGTCCTGGAACCGACTGGCTAAAGTCAGCTAAGCGCCGTTTCCAGCTCCGACGTACCGCGATTCCACTCATCGAAGGGTCATTTGACGTGGACATCAACACGATAACCGAGGTTGTCAGACACCCTTCCGATCGACCGGGCAGCGACTGGCGCGACGGCGACGCCTGGTTGGCGGGCGGGACCTGGCTGTTTTCCGATCAGCAACCTGATCTTCGCCGCCTCATCGACCTGGTGCCGTTGGGGTGGGACGGGCTGACGGCCCAGGAGGCCGGCCTGGAGGTCGGCGCGATGTGCACCGTCCGCAGTCTCTATGAGTTCTCGGCGCCGACCGACTGGCAGGCCGCCCCGCTGTTCACCACGAGCTGCGAGGCCTTCCTGGCGTCCTTCAAGGTGTGGAACTCCGCCACGGTGGGCGGCAACATCTGCATGTCACTGCCCGCGGGGCCGATGATCACCATGACCGTGGCGCTCGAGGCCACCTACACCCTGCAGTCGACCGACGGCTCCGAACGCACCGTCGACGCAGCCGACTTCGTGACCGGCAACCACGAGAACATTCTCAGGCCCGGCGAGCTGCTCCGGAAAATCGACATACCGGTCGGTGCGTTGCGAAAGAGATTCACGCACAGGCGATTCACCCTGACTCACATGGGCCGGTCGACCATCTTCATGATCGGAACACAGGGCGCAGGCGACCTGTTGCTGACGATCACCGCTGCCACCACCCGCCCTGTGCGCCTTGCGTTCGACTCGGTACCCGACGTCGACGCGCTGCAGCAGGCCGTCGACTCGATTCCCGACGCTGTGTGGTTCGACGACCCGAACGGCACGCCAAAGCACCGCCACCACCTGGCCAAGCACTTCGCAGAGGAAATCCGGGGGGAATTCGCATGAGCTACACCGTCAACGGCAAGACGTTTCACGAGGAACCACACCCGGGGCAGTGCCTGCGCACCTTTGTCCGCTCCCTCGGATGGCACGGCGTCAAAAAGGGTTGCGACGCAGGCGATTGCGGCGCCTGCACGGTGTGGCTCGACGGCGACCCCGTGCACAGTTGCATCACGCCCGCGTTCCGCGCCGAGGGGCGCGAGGTCACCACGATCGAGGGCCTCGGCACACCGGAGGACCTGCACCCGCTGCAGCGGCAGTTCCGCGACACCCCCGGTTTCCAGTGCGGGTTCTGCACCGCGGGCATGATCATGACCTCGGCGACCTTCACCGAGGAGCAGAAGCAGAACCTGCCGCGCGCGCTGAAGGGAAACCTGTGCCGCTGCACGGGATACCGGGCGATCGAGGACGCGATCAAAGGCGTTGTCGAGATCGAAGAGCCCGAACCCGGTGCGGCGGTCGGCGCCAGTGTCGCGGCGCCGGCAGGCACCGACGTGGTGACCGGCCGTGCCGAGTACACGATGGACACCGCGATGGAGGGGATGCTGCACCTGAAGGTGCTGCACTCACCGCATGCGCACGCCCGCGTCGTGTCGATCGACAAAACCGCCGCCCTGGCCGTGCCCGGTGTGCACCGCGTCTATACGTGGGAAGACGTGCCGCGAAAGCGATACAGCACCGCGATCCACACCGACCACCTGGTGGACCCCGACGACACTTACATTCTCGACAACGTCATGCGCTTCGTCGGTCAGCGAGTGGTCGCCGTGCTCGCCGATTCGGTCGGCGCAGCCGAGGAGGGCTGCCGCAAGGTGGTGGTGGACTACGAGGTGCTGCCCGCGGTCTTCGATCCCGAGGAGGCGATGGTCGACGGCGCGCCCCAGTTGCACAGCTACGAGGACCCGTTCGCGCACGACAAGGACCGTAATATCCTGCTCGAGTTACACGGCGAAATCGGTGATGTCGCAGCTGGTTTCGCAGAGGCCGACGTCATCCATGAGGCCGCCTATTTCTCTCCGCGCGTGCAGCATGCGCACCTGGAGACCCACGGCTCGATCGCCTGGATGGACGGTGGCAGGCTGCATGTGCGGACCAGTTCTCAGTCCCCGTCGATCTGCAAGCTCAAGCTGTCGCACCTGTTCGACCTGCGGCCCGATCAGCTCCGGGTGTTCTGTATGCGGGTCGGTGGCGGGTTCGGTGGCAAGCAGGAGATGATCTCCGAGGATCTGCCCGCGCTGGCGACGATGGACACCGGTCGGCCGGTGTGCTGGGAGTACACCCGCGAGGAGGAGTTCACGACGGCATCGCCGCGGCATCCGATGAAGGTCACAGTCAAGCTCGGCGCCAAGGCCGACGGCACACTCACGGCGTTTCATTACCGCAATGTGTCCAACACCGGCGCCTACGGTAATCACGGCGGCGAGACGTTGTTCGCGGGCGGCGCCGCCCTGATGCAGTACCACTGCCCGAACAAGAAGTTCGATGGCTACTCGGTGTACACCAACACCGTGCCCAGCGGTGCGCTGCGTGGCTACGGCATGACGCAGCCTTCGTTCGCCGTCGAATCCGCCATGACCGAGCTGGCGCTGACGCTCGACATGGATCCGATGGAGCTGCGCCGCCGCAACGTGATTCGGCCCGGCGATGCGCTCCTGGCGATCGGGGAGCACCCCGAAGATGTGACCTTCACCGAGGACGGCCTGCGGGCGTGCATCGACCTGGTCGACGCCGCGCTGCAGCGCAGCGCCAACGGGCATGCATTGGGCGATGACTGGCTGATCGGGACGGGGACCGCGAGCTCGATCCACGAGACCGCACCGCCCACCGATCACGTCTCCGACGCTTGGGCGACGCTGCGCGACGACGGGACGTACGAGATTGCAGTCGGGACAGTCGAATTCGGTGAGGGTACGTCGACCGCGCATATCCAGATCGCGGCCAGCGTGCTCGGCACGACACCGTCGCGCGTGCATCTCGTCCAGTCCGACACCGACAGGACCGGGTTCGACACCGGCGCGTTCGCCAGCGCCGGCCTGTGCGTCTCGGGCAACGCCGTGCAGATGGCCTCGACAGCGCTGCGCGACCGCATACTGCGTTTCACGGCCGACCACACCGGTGCCGACCTGGCGTCGTGTGCGATGGACGACGACGGGGTCACGTGTGGTGACATCCGGTTGACACTCGCCGAGGTGCTGGAAGCGGCGAAGAATCGTGGCATCCGGTTCTCGGTGTCCCGCAAGGCATACGGGTCGCCACGAAGCGTAACGTCCAACGCGCACGGCTTCCGGATCGCGGTGCACGGGGTCACCGGTGAGATTCGCATCCTGTACAGCGTGCATGCCACCGACGCAGGCGTGGTGATCAACCCGGCCCAGGTGCGCGGGCAGATCGAAGGCGGGGTGGCCCAGGCGATCGGGTTCGCGCTGACCGAGAACTTCCTCGTCGACGGGAACGGCGTGATGGTCAACCCGAACCTGCGCAACTACCGGATCCCCACTTTCGCCGACATTCCGCACACCGAGGTGCTCGTCGTCGAGACGGGCGACTCCGTTGGCCCGATGGGCGCGAAGGGGATCGCGGAATCAAATGTCAACCCGGTCGCTCCGGCGCTGGCGAACGCGCTGCAGGACGCCACCGGCGTCCGCTACCGTGAATTACCCCTGACGCCCGAGCGGATCTACGGCAGGCTCGTCGACAACCGACTGATTCCCGCCAACTGATGGCCACCGAGAAAGCCACCGACACGGCGGCCACCATCATCATCGGGCAGAAGGTCCGCTCCGGTTCTGAGCAGCTGTATCAGGACTGGCAGAAGGACCTGAACAGGGAGGCGTCCAAGTACCCGGGATTCCTTGCTGCCGAGATCAATCAACCAACCGCGGTGCAGCCGGAGTGGGTGGTGGTCTACCGCTTCGACTCGATCCCCCATGTGATGGCATGGCTGAACAGCGCGACCCGTCAGGAGCGCCTGGCTGCCGGACAGATGTTCTTCGACGGCCCCGGCACCCAGCAGGTTCTCGGCGGCGGATCACGAAACCCGGACCCACTGGTCACTGTCGCTGTCAGCCACCGCGTCAGGTCCGAGGACGAGGACGAGTTCATCGAATGGCAGGACCGGCTTCGATTGGCCGAGAGCAGGTATCCCGGCTTCCGTGGCACCGAGCTGTTCCGCCCCCTCCCCGGCGTGCAGGAGGAGTGGACCGCCCTCTACCGCTACGACAGCGCGGCGGACCTGGACAGGTGGCTGGTCTCCGATGAACGCAAACAGCTGCTGGCAGAAGGCGAAAAGTTCGCCGACTTCCATTCCCGCACCATCGACAACTCTTTCGGCAGCTGGTTCGCCTTTGATGAAACCGGGCATAAGGCGCCCCCGCCGTCCGATGTCAAGACCTCGATCGCGGTGTGGGTCGGCCTCTACCCGACCGTCGTGTTCCTTTCCCTGATGTTATGGCCGTTGAAAATGCCGCTTTGGCTGAACCTGCTCGTCGGAAATCTGTGCTCCAGCTTTGTCATGACCTTCCTGACGATGCCCTACTACGTCAACCCGCTCTTGAAGCCCTGGCTAAGACCACCCCCGAATGTCCCTGCGGTCAAGAATAATTGGCGGGGCATTGGTATCGCCGTCACGGCCCTGGTGTTCTGGGCAGTGGTGTTCTATCTGGTTACCAGGGTGTTCTGGCACCTGCCCTAGCGGCCCGCCAACGGCGCGGCCGCCGCGACCTCCGGAATCACGGGGAGCATCGCAACCTGCTTGGGCGCAACGGTCTTCGCGTCTGGCGCCGGGCGGTCGAAGGTGTACCTGCGGACCTCCTGCCCGCCGGGCGTCACGCCGGCCACCAGCAGGTCGGCTCCGTAGACGGTGCTGGTGGTGGCAACCGTGACGCCCGGGTTCGCCCCGGGGAACGGGGCGAACGACGCGATCTGGGCGTAGTTGACGTTCTCCTCGTGATGGTTCGGGTTGTCGAGGTAGATCGGCGGCTGCCCGTCGAGCCGCGATCCGTTCGACCACACCCGCACGGTGCCCTCTCCGGCAAGCTGGCTCGTGACGATGCTCTTCGCGCCGCCCTCGGCGCCGGCCACCCATCCGGTGGACAACGCGAGGCCGTCCTTGTAGTTGTCGTTGTACGCCACGAACTGTGTCGTCATCTTCGGCTCATTCGGTTTGCTCGAATGTCCCTGCGTCGCCGTGCCGTTGGCTTGTGCCTTTGCCGTCGGGGTGAAGAGGTCCCAGCGGAACGCCTTGACCAGCGGCGCGTCACCGGGGCCCGGCGCCGTCACCACGCTCTCCCGGCCGGAACCCGCCTCGATCATGCCGGTGGCGAGGGTTACCCCGGACTGGGAGCCGGGATAAGGCGTGAAGGTGGAGAACACGTCCGGCGCGTTGCCCGACGCGGTGGGCAGCTTCGACGAGAACACCTTGACCTGCGATTCCATGCCGGGCCCTGACCCGACGATGATGTTGTCGGCCATGGCGTTTCCGTCGATGTCGGAGCCCGCGACGGTCACCCCGCCGGTGAACCCGGAGTCGAACGGCGTGAACCGGGCGAGCTCGGTCTTGAACACCCCGTCGACGGTATTGTTGCCGTCGTAGGCGACCACCTCCGGTGATACGCCCTTGCCGGTGCCTGCGATCAGGTCGAGGATCCCGTCACCGTTCACATCGGCCATCGCCACCGACGGCGTGCCCTCGAAGTCCGGGAACGGGAACACCGTCTGTAGCACCTTGTCCCCGTTGGCATCCCGCACCTGAACCGACGCCGGTTTTCCATTGCCCCCCGGTATCGCCACCGCGTATGTGGACACCTCGGGAATCACGTTGATCAGTGCCATCAACCCGTTGTCCTCATGATTGAGGCGATGACAGTGGATGACGTAGGTGCCGGGGAATTCGAGGAATTCCTGCCGCAGCGTCAACGACGCCGGGGTGCTGACGACGTGCTTGTCGTCGAATATCGGCGCGGGCACGTTCACGTTGTCCAGTCCCCAAGGCTGTACACCTGTCTTGCCCCGGGTCGGATCGTCGATCTCCGTCACCTGAAAGTCGTTGACGTGGATGTGCATCGGGTGAGCGTCGTTGTTGAAGTTCGTGATCAGCCACTCCTCCACGGAGTTGAGCCGCGGCTGGATCAGCGGAATGTTCGGGAACGCATTGTCGTCGAATTCGTAGATGACGGCCTTGGGGTCGTTGTTGCTGGCCTTGTCGCCACCGATGTTGTCGGTGATCGTGAGCGCCCGTTTGACAGCGGGCGTCATCACCGACGTGTCCACGAACGACGTGTACGCATCGAGATTCTCCCCCGGTTCGAAGGCGGTGGTCTGCCCTTCACCGCTGGTGTCAGGCGTCGCGCGGATCAGGGTCTGGGTGGGGAACACGAAGAAACCGTCTGCGTAGCTGATGTACTTCGGATCCACGGTCAACGTGCCGAGTGTGGCGGGCGGGTTCTTGGTTCCGTTGTTGGTATACAGCACACCGGGATTCACGATCTCCTTGGCGTGGGGGTCCGGCGGAAACTCCAGGACGAGGTCGCCCTCCTTGGGCATGGTGACCGCGATCGCATACCGCGACGCCGGGGGAATGTCGAGCGTGGTGCCGTCACCGTAGACGGGCTTACCGACCTGTGTGTACGGGTTGCCGTCCTGGCCGACGATCGAGAACTTCGGGTGGTTTCCCGTCGCGGTCTCCGTCAACCTGACCGTCATGTAGGCGATGTCGCTGATATTGGCCACCACCCAGATCTCGGTCTGGCCCGGCTTGATCTTCAACTCGGGCTGGAACTGTCCATTGACGGTGAACTGAACATCGCGTTGGTTCTCCGGCAGAGCCGGGTTCTCCCCGACTTTCTCGGTCGGGCTTTCGAAGCCGATCAGGTTCGACGGCATGAACTGCGTCTGGCCGCGATTGTTGTGCGGCGACAGCGGGCCCGCCCACCACGGCGTGATGTATTTCGCGCCCATCGTGGTGTCGCCGATGTTCACCGGGGCCAGGCTCGGCTGATACGACCCATCACCCAGTTGGTCGCCCTCCGGCGGCTTGAACGTGCTGACGAACTGCGGCCAACTGTAATTGTTCAGCTGGTGGCCTTTACCGCTACGGTCGAAGACGAAGTTGTACTGGATTGCCATGTCCCGCACGGGAATGTTGTTCTTGGTGACGAGCGGCAGGTTGCCGTCGGGGCGCCCTATCTCGAGCAGCCCGGCCAGGCCGAAGTAGGTCTGCTGCGAGGTCATCGTGTGGCGGTGACTGTGGTACCAGTACAAACCGTTCGGCATGGTCTTGGGCACGTCATAGGTATAGGTGTTGCCCAGCCCCGCCGGAATCGACAGCAGCACATTGTCCGCGTTGCCCGACGGGCTGACGTGCAAGCCGTGGGTGTGCAGGTTCAGCGGCGACTCTTTGAGTGCAGGCGGATAGATGGGTACCTCGCCTCCCTTTGGAGTGAAGGCGGGGTCGTAGTAGTCCTGGATGGTCAGGCCCTGAAGATCGTTGTCGTAGTGCACAATCAATTTCTCGCCGGGGTTGACCCGCAACGTCGGGCCCGGATACAGGTTGTCGCCCTTGGCCGAACCGTCGGAACTCGTGCCCTTGATGAGGTCGTAGCCGTAGGTGAGGAAGTTGGTGACGGGTTCCTTCACGGTGTCGAGGTTGACGGTGCTCTGATGCGCCGAGAGCCGAACCTCCAGCACGCCGTCCTTACTCGACAGCCGCACGGGTTCCTTGAACGGCGCGGGCTTTCCATCGGGCCCGGCGTTGACACCCGCCTGCGGTGCCTGCGCCCTTTTCTCACCGCTGCAGGACGTCATCAGCGCGGTCATCGACACGACCAACAGGAGCGCTACCGCAAGAACCGATTTGGTACGAAGGCGCCGCATTGCTTTCCCCATTTCGACGCTGGCGGAGTAATGCAGCAAAAGCATTGCATAGCTGAACTTATACCCGTGGCAAATTTGCTATCCCGGTCAGCCGGGCGTCGTCTCCTGCGCTGACAGCGCGATCCAGGTGCCGTTCTGCAGCACGAACACATCGGTGAAGCGCTCCCTGGCCGTCACCTTGCCGCCGGCGATGAGGGTGTTCACACCGTGTATCACCGCCGTGTCTCCCCTGATGTCGACCAGCTGTTCGGAAGGATTCATCGTGAACGACACCTTCTCGATGCCTGCGACCTCCTGCGCTCGATCGAGCAGGTTGCCCTCGGAGTCGATGTGCTTGAAGCTCGGCCCGAGAATCGATTCCACGGTCGCGCGATCTCCCTGGGTGATGGCTGTGAGCCAACGCCGTTCCTGCGCAAGGACATCGGCACAGGGACCCGAGTCCATAGCCAGTGGCATGTTCGTGTCCGTATCGGAGCAGCTGTCGGCGTTTGCGGTCGCTTGGGGCGCGACGGTGAGAACGGCGGCGGGCACGGCCGCGAGCGCGACAGTCGCCGCGAACTTGGCCAATGTCGATCGCGTCATGCAACGCGAGTATGTCAGCCCGGCAACATCGACGGCGGCAAATCAGCCTTCGAGTTGCCCCGGATCGTCGCGGCGAAGCAACCCTGCGGTGCTACGTTCCTCGAGAAGGGCGACGAAAGGGCGCGCGATGTCCGCTAATTGGGGCTCGGTGCTAACCGAGCTCATCCCGCTGGCACTGGTCGTCGCGTTGTCGCCGCTGTCGATCATTCCGGCGGTAATGGTGTTGCACACGCCGCGGCCACGGCCGACGGGCCTGGCCTTTCTGGCCGGCTGGCTCTTCGGGCTCGCGGTGCTGACGGCGATCCTGCTCGAGATTTCCGGCCTCGCCGGTGGGCTGCGCGACAAGCCGCCGGGCTGGGCGTCGTGGGCGCGTGTCGTCATCGGTGCGCTTCTGATCGTCTTCGGCATCTACCGCTGGCTGATGCGTAAGCGGTCCGCCCACACGCCCGGCTGGATGAACAGCATGAGCAAGTTCACCCCGTCGCGAGCCTTGTTGGCGGGCGCGGCATTGACGGTGGTGAATCCCAAGGTGCTCTTCATCTGTGCCGCAGCGGGTTTGGCGATCGGCACCGCGGGGCTACGGGCGCCAGGGGCGTGGGGTGCCGTTGCCTGGTTTGTGGCCTTCGCCGGTTCGACGGTGGCGATCCCGATCCTTGCCTATGCGGTAGCCGGCGACCGACTCGACGAACCCCTTGCCCGGCTCAAGGACTGGATGGAGCGTCAGCACGCGACACTGGTTGCGGCCATCCTGGTCGTCATCGGTCTTCTGGTGCTGTACAAGGGAATTCACGCACTAATGCTCGGGTAGCCCCAGCTCCGCGGGGTCGGCCGTCAGGTACCGGGTCACCGATGGCGCGACGAGCCTGACGACGTCGTCGACGGGCAACGTCGCCAGCGGAGGCACGCACACGACATAGCGCAGGATCGCCGTCCCCACCAGATTGGTGGCGGCCAGCATCGCGCGCAGGCGTGCCTGCTCGCCGCCGCCGAGAACACCGGACACCGCCGTCAGCACGTAATTCTGCATGAACGCGCGAAACGCATCGTGAGCGTCCGAGTTCGACGTGGCCGACTGCAGCATCGCCACCATGCTGGTCGCGGTGTCCGGGTGCTCCCAGATGCCGAGGTATGTGCGCACCATCCGGGTTCCGGCATCGCCGTCGCCGTCCTTCAGCGCCGCGACGAGCACGTCGGGGTCCACGATCAGCCGCAACGACTCCCGGAACAACTCGGCCTTCGACCCGAACAGGTAGAGCACCATCGACGGGTCGACATGGGCATCGGTCGCGATCGCGCGCAGCGTGGTCTTCTCGTAGCCCTCCACCGCGAATCGCTGCTTGGCCGCACGCAGCACCGCATCGCGCGACACCGGTTCGCCCTGCCGCCTGCCGCGGCGGCGCGCGGTCGTCTTCGCTGGTGGAGCCACCTGTCGACAGTATCATTTCAATCGCTGTTGAAATTCATCTCGTGAGGAGTTACGCTCGCAGGGACCGGAAATTCAACGTCGGATGAAAAGTTGACAGAGCCATGACAACGCAGTCGCTCACGAAGCACACACATCACGCCGTCCCCAACCACCAGCCGCCCGCCGCGGTGCGGGCGATCGGCATCGTGGCGGCGCTGGGTGCCGTCATCGCGATCATCGCAATCGCCTTCGCCCTGCCCGCTGCGCGCTCGGCGCCCCGCGATGTGCCGATCGGAGCAGCCGGGCCTCAGGCGGCGAGCGGTCAAGTCGCCGACATCCTCGAGCACAACGCGCCCGGCGCGTTCGAGCTGACGTACTACCCCGGCGAGGCCGCGCTGCGAGACGCGATCCGCGACCGGGATGTCTACGGCGGTATCTCGTTCGGAGCCGACGGGCCGACCCTGTTCACCGCCACCGGCGGGAGCCCGACCGTCGCCCAGCTGCTGACGCAGGTCGGCAACGGCATCGCCCAGCGCTCCGGCGCGCAGTTGCGCACCGAAGACCTGGCCCCGCCCACCGCCGACGACCCGCGCGGCGCCGGGCTCGCGGCATCCGCGCTACCGATAACGCTGGCGGGCATGCTGCCCGCAATCGCACTCGTGCTCGTGCTCCGGCGCGAGGTGTGGACCCGGTTCGTCGCCGCAGTGGTGTTCGCCGGGCTCGCCGGTTGGTCTGTCGCCGCGCTGCTGCGTTTCGTCCTCGGCTCGATCGACGCGAACTTCTGGGGCGTAGCCGGCGGTCTCACACTCGGCGTGCTCGCCCCCGGCCTGTTCATGCTCGGCCTGGGTTCTCTGTTCGGCAGGGTCGGGCTGTCGATCGGCGCACTGCTCGCACTGTTGCTGGGCAATCCCCTCTCGGGCTTGACCAGTGCACCGCAGCTCCTGCCTGCCGGCTGGGGCGCGTTGGGTCAGTGGTTGCCACAGGGCGCCAACGCCACGCTGTTGCGTTCGACGGCGTTCTTCGGCGGCTCCGGCGCCACCATGGCGATCGCGGTGCTGATCGGTTGGGCGTTGGCGGGCGCGGCGCTGGTCGTCATTGCCGCGATGCGAAACGGCAAGGGCCCTCGTCTGATCAGCTGACCTACACTCAAGCGGCGTGGGACTCGACGACCGCGACGGGCTGCGGATGCTGCGCGACGCGGTCGATCCACGCCTCGGCGGTGAGGACATGATCCGCGACTTCTACACAAAGTGGTTCGCCATCGATATGGCGGTGCGCGACCTGTTCCCGCCCGACCTCGGCGACCAGTTCAAGGTGTTCAGCCAGGCCATGACATGGCTGTTCGGTGAACTCGTCGAACAGCGAGCTGAAGAACCGGTGGCATTCCTTGCCCAGCTCGGCCGCGACCACCGCAAATACGGTGTCACGCAAGGCCATTACTACAGCCTTCACGAGGCGCTCTACACGACATTGCGCAGCCGGCTCCACGCCGACTGGGACGACAGGCTCGACGACACCGCGCGCGCGGCGCTCGAGCTGTTCATCGGGGTGATGCGTGGCGCCGCCGACGCCGAGCAGGGGCCGCCGTTCTGCGACGGCACCGTCATAGACCTCAATCGGGTGTCCCGCGACATCTCGGTGGTCCGGCTGCAGCTGGACCAGCCGCTGCCCTACTACCCCGGCCAGTACGTGACGGTGCAGGTACCGCAGTGGCCCCGTCGCTGGCGCTACCTGAGCCCGGCCATCCCGACCGATCCCGACGGAGGCATCGAGTTCCACGTCCGCTCGGTCGCCGGCGGAATGGTCAGCCCGACCATCGTCGCGGAGACCAGGATCGGTGATCGGTGGCGGATGTCGAACCCGCACGGCGGCATGCGAATAGAGCGTGACGGCGGCGATGTCCTTATGGTCGCGGGCAGCACCGGGTTGGCGCCGCTGCGGGGACTGATCATGGACCTCAGCCGGTGGGGGGTGAATCCGAGGGTGCACCTGTTCTTCGGCGCCCGCTATCCGTGCGAGCTGTACGACCTGCCAACGCTCTGGCAGATCGCGTCGACCAACCCGTGGCTGTCGGTGTCGCCGGTGTCGGAATTCCCCCACGATCCGCCGTGGGCCGCCGACTACCCGGACGTGCAGCCGCCGCGCGGCCTTCACGTCCGCCAGACCGGCAAGCTGCCGGAGGTAGTGACGAAGTACGGGAACTGGGGCGACCGGCAGATCCTGATCTGCGGTGGCCCCGGCATGGTCACCGCGACGCGGGAGGCGCTGATCGCCAAAGGCGCGCCGCCCGAACGCATCCAGCACGATCCCCTGGCCGACTGACCCGTGTCCGTGGCAGGATCGACAGCCGTGCCGGAGTTTGAATCCGTAACACTTCGCGACCCGTCGTCGTCGCTGTCGGCGACCTACGTGCCCGTCGCGGGGATGATCTGCACGTCGCTGTCCGACGACGGCGTCGAGTTGCTGGGGCAGCGTCGTGGGCTGAACGCTTATGTGACGAATGGCAAGACCATGGGGATACCGATCCTGTATCCATGGGCAAATCGGTTGAGCGCCAGCAAGTATGGTATCAACGGCGCCGTGGTCTCGCTGACCATAGGGACCGGCGGCGTCCGCGGCGACGAACACGGCGTTCCCATCCACGGCGTTCTGGCGGCCTACCCCGGCTGGCTGGTCACCGAGATGTCGGAGAACACCCTGACGGCGGTGCTGGACTACGGCGGCAGACCGCGACTGCTGGCGTCGTTCCCGTTCCCGCACGTGCTGACCCAGCAGATCACGTTGGCCGACCGCGCCCTGACCATCCAGACGACGGTAATGCCGACCACGGCCGCCTCGGTGCCGCTGTGCTTCGGCTATCACCCGTATCTGACCATCCCGGGTGTGCCGCGCGAGGAGTGGAAGCTCACCACGCCCGATATGCGCCGGCTGCCCGTCGACAACTGGGGCATCCCGACAGGTGAGTCCGAGGACTGGAACGGGGCCACCGAACCGCTGAAGACCGTCGTCTACGACGACGGATTCGACAAGGTGCCCGACGGCGCGGTCTTCGCGCTGGCAGGCGGCGACCGCCGGATCGAGGTCACGTTCGAGAAGGGCTATCCCGCTGCCCAGTTGTTCGCGCCGAGCAACGACGACGTCGTCGGCATCGAGCCGATGGCGGCTCCCACCGATGCCCTGCGCCGCGGCAACTACCGATACGCCGTCGCAGGCAAGCCGGAGACGGCGCGCTTCTCGATCAAGGTGAACTAGCTAGCTATAGCTAGCTAAGCTAGCGCTTCTCTCGCAATTCGGGATTTGCGGGTGGCGTGGATCCGCCTTCCGGGGCAACCAAGATTTGTCGTAGGCGGATGCAACGATGGGGTGGTGTCCTCGACCGCGTCGTCTGGTGCCGTTGCGGTGCCTGCTGCCCAGCGTCTGGAGGTGTTGTTTGACGAGTTGGCGGAGTTGACGGGTCAGCGCAACGCGAATGACGCTCGCATCGTGGAGATTGTGGCCGAGGTGGATCGCGACGGGCTGTGGGGTGTCACCGGCGCGCGGTCGGTGGCGGCGTTGGTGGCCTGGAAGACCGGCTCGTCATCGGCGACTGCCCACACGATCGCCGCCGTGGC
>JBKPSU010000197.1:0-33461 GCA_046735135.1 Actinomycetota bacterium | reverse complement strand
GTCTTCGTCGGCATAGGGGATCAGCGAAAGCACGGGTCCGAAGATCTCCTCTCGCGAGATGGTCGCGTTGTTATCCACATCGGCGAAGATGGTCGGTTCGAGGAAATAGCCTTTGTCGAAAGGCCGTTGACCGCCGGTGGTTATCCGGCCGCCTTCGCTCTTGCCTTTGGCGATATAGCCTTCGACTCGTTCACGCTGGCGCTGCGATACCAGCGGGCCGACCTTGGTTTCGGGATCGAGTGGATCGCCCACCTTCAGCGAACGCGCCAAATCGGTGATGGTGTCGACGATTTCGCTGTATCGGCTGCGCGGTGCCAGTACCCGGGTGTTGAGCCAGCAGATTTGACCGTTGTTGAGCAGCGTGACGCCGAAGAACTGCTCGATCGAGGCGGCCAGGTCAGCGTCGTCGAGCACGATCGCTGCGGACTTGCCGCCGAGTTCGAGGGTGGCGGGCCGAAGCAGTCGCCCGCATGCTTCGGCAATCCAGCGGCCGGCGGCGGTGGAGCCGGTGAAGGAGACCTTGTCGACGCCGGGGTGCTCGACGAGGTAGGCACCCACTTCACGGCCGCCGGGCACGACGTTGATGACACCGTCCGGTAACCCCGCCGCGGCGGCGGCTTCGGCCATGAGGAACGCATCGAGCACGGTCTCCTCGGCCGGTTTGAGGACGAACGTGCAGCCGGCGGCCAAGCCGGGCGCGATTTTGAGGAACGAAATCGCTTGCGGGACATTCCAGGGCACGATGGCGCCGACGACGCCGACGGGATGCCTGGACACCAGCGAAGTGCCTCCCAGCATGCCGGGACGGACTTCCTCGATCGGTGCGTTGGCCATCAGGTCGCTGTAGTAGCGCACGAGCAATGCGGGAAAACCGGCTTCGAAATTCTGGGCCAGCCAGATCGGCATCCCGTTCTGCATCGACACTCTTCGCGCTGTTTCGGCGCCGCGCGCCTCCAACTCCATGGCGAACCGTTCGAGAACGTCCGCACGTTCCTTGGGGTGCCAGGTCGACCAGCCGTCGGGGGCGTCGAACGCCGCACGCGCCGCCGCGACGGCGGCGTCGATGTCAGCCTCCTTACCTCGTGGCACCGAACCGATGCGCTCCTCGGTGGTCGGCGAGTGGACCTCGATGGTGTCATGGCCGGCGGGCGCGCTCCATGTTCCGCCGATGTACAGCTGCGGGTAATCGATTGTCGTCATGGATATCTCAGCCGTTCAGGAGTTCAGGACAGTTCAGGAGACGGTGATCTTGGCGGGCAAGTGCTTCAGGCCGCCGACGAAATTGGTCTGCGTCACACTGCCGGGCCCAAGCACCTCGATGGACTCCAGGCGCGGCAGCAGCTCTTCGAACATCACCCTCAGTTCGAGCTTGGCCAGGTGTTGGCCCACGCAGGTGTGTGCACCGAAGCCGAACCCGAGGTGGGGATTTGGGTTGCGGTCGATGTTGAACTCGTCGGGGTTGTCGAAGACTTCTTCGTCTCGGCAGCCGGACTGGAACAGCGGCATCAACCGGTCACCGGCCTTGATGGCCTGTCCGCGCAGTTCGTAGTCCTGTTCCGCGCGGCGCATGAAATGCTTGACCGGTGCGATGTAGCGCAGACCCTCCTGGATGAGCTGAGGGATCAAGCTCGGGTCGGCTTTGACCCGTGCGAGGGCGTCCGGGTTTTCAGCCAGCGCCTTGAGCGTCCCGGCCAGGGTGGCCGAGGTGGTGTCGTGACCGGCGGTGAAGATCGCCGTATACCACCCGTAGACGAACGTCTTGGGCCAGTACTCACCGTCGGGCAGCTTGGCGCAGGCGACCACCGAGGCAAGGTCTTCGCAGGGGTTGGCGCGGCGGTCTTCGACCAATTTGTCGAAGTAGGCGAAGAAGTCCTGGATGGTTGCCGAGAACTGCTGGGCCATCGCCTCGGGGGTCAGGACCTCGACGTCCTCGCGCTGATGTTCTGGATCGGCAGTACCGAAGAACTCCTGAGTGAGCGCCATCATCCGTGGCTCGTCCTCCTGCGGAACACCCACCAGCGTCATCATCACATGCAGCGGAAAGCCCAGGGCCCAGTCGTCAAGCAGGTCGATCTGTCCTCTTGCGGAAAGCTCCTTGAGGTTGTCGATGGACTCCTTTGCGAGCTCGCGGATCTGCTCTTCCCATTTCTTGAGTTGCGGTGGCTTGAACCAGTTGAAAGCGATGCCCTTGGCGGCGGTGTGCTCGGGCGGGTCGATGTACGGCAACGCGTCGAGGATGCGCAGGCTGCCACCGAGCAGTTGCTTGGTGAATTCGTCACCGGCGGTGTTCTGCAGGATCGGGTTGTGTGCGCCCTTGTGCTCCGGGCCGCCGCCCGCACTGAAAACCTCCGGCTGACCCTCGACCTCCTGAATGTCGGCGTGCTTGCTCACCAGCCAGATGGGGGGGTAGCCCTCGACGACGGCCTTCGCGACCGGCATGTTATTGCGCAGCCACTTGTAGGCCTCAAAAAGTGCGGTGAGGTCCGAATGGCCCTCGGGGAGAACGATCTGTCGCGCAATTTCATCGGGAAGGATTGCTGGTTCGGTGGTCTGGGTGGTCGTCACGTGTGTTCCTCTTTCTGCTGCTTAAAACGACCCAGGCGTCCACGTACAGGTGGCGCGTGCTGGTGACTTAAGTCTCAATGGGTCGGCTTCTCGGTGCGTCACCATGACGGGGGGTCATCGCTCCCACGTTGGGGGTAAACGGATCGCTGAGGGGCTGGGTTCGGGCGGCCGCGGTCATTCCGGACAGCCGTCGTTGATCCATTGCTCGATATCGCTGATCGACTCCGCCGACACAGGGTCAAGGTAGCCAGGCATGCGGGGCAACATCGCGCCTGGCGGCGGATCATCTAAGTCCGAGCCAAATGGTGCTTCGCCTCTCAACGACAGCACCAGATTCGAGTTCGCTCCGTCGCCGATGGTGACGAGTTTCCTCCCGCCGACCTTCATTTCAACGAATCGGTCTCGGGTGACGCCTCGCCAGAACGGTCCGTGTGAAGCCACGTCGGCGTCAGAGCCGCCGACCGACTTGTCCAGGATTTCGATGACGTCATTGAACTTCATGACTTTGTCCTTCCGACCGCTGTGGTTGATCTTCAATCCAGTTGGACGATTAGGCGTGTTGATGCCGTTAGGCGACTCACCCGACGGCGATGACTTCTGCGAAACCCTCTCGCAGACATTCCGAGAAAGCGGATGGGTCGCTGACAGCCTCGGAGTCGTAGTTCACTGCGATGCAACAGGTTCCCTCGTAGCTGAGCATGGCCAGCATCGCCGGAATGCCGGGCCGCGGGCCCACCGGGTAGATCCGAGTCACACGCGCACCGGCCAGGTAGAGCGGTCGGCCGATCGCACCGAGGTTTGAGGCCTGCAGATCCGCCAGGCCGGTCATTTCGCCGACGAGTCGGCTGAGCACAATTCCGGGCAGGCGGCTGAGCACCGGCGCCAGAATGTCGAGGAATCCGAGCGCCGGTTCCATGCGTGCCTCCACGATGAAGTCGTGAATGGCTGCGATTCGCGCCTTGGGATCGGGTTCACCGACCGGCGCCACGAACCGCGCGCCTGCGAATTTGTTGGCGCCCATCGGGTCGGCATCTGTGCGCAGGCTGACCGGTATCGCCACCGGCATGGATTCGACAGTGAGCGAGAGCTTCTCGTGATAGCGCCGAACGCCGCCCAGGATACCGGCCAGAAAGGCGTCGTTGACCGAGCCTCCGGCGGCCTTGGCCGCCGTTTTCAACTCGTCGAACGACACATCGAGGGTGTCGATCCGATATCCGGATCCGCTGCCGGTCAGTGCGGGGGAGTGCGGTGTATCCGGCGGTGTGAGCACGCGCCTGAGCGACAGCGCAAATTTCGCAGCTTCAGTGGTGGCTTTGACGGGATCCCCGGCGAAGCGGCCCACGACAGAGAACGCTTCGCGTACCGCACCCGCCGGCGCTCCGACGGCTTGGGACGCGATCCGGTTGATCAGGAGCCCCTCTGGTGTCTCTTTCCGTCGTGGCTTGGGCATCGGCCGGTCGTCGGCCGGGCTGGGCTCTCGTCCATGCCCGTGGGCCAGGTCGAGCAGTTGCAGCAGACCTATGCCGTCACTGAGGCTGTGATGCGGCTTGAATAGGTAGGCGGCCTGCCCCCCGGTGACCCCGAGCACGAGAAGTGCCTCCCACGGGGGACGTTCGGGATCGAACGGACGAGCGGCGAATTGTGCCGCGAGGGCGTGCAATTCGGTCATCGACCCATCGCCCGGGAGGCGCACTCGCTGCAGGTGATAATCCAGGTCGAAATGTGGGTCGGGCGACCAGGCGGGCGGAACGAGCGGCATCGGTGGCTCGACGACACGTTCCCGCAGACGGGGCACGCGCCGGGTGAACCGATCGTGGGCGTCCACCAGCCGCTCCCAGTCGGGCTCTGTGTCGAGCAACTCGATCATCACACCGGTCGAGCGGGCGCGATGGTCGTTACCCGTGCGCCACATCAACGCTTCTGCCGCGCTGAGGTCTTGGCCTCCCCCCCATGAGGCAAGCGTGTCGTCGTCGCTGTCAGCCATCGCGATCACTCATTTCAGTCCTAGATCTAGGAAACCGCCGCGCGGTCGGCGGCGCGAGTTATTTCCAGAATCAGCTCGGCAACGCGGGCGGGGTCGTCGGACATCGGGACATGCCCGGCGTCGGGCAGGCGGACGAACTCGGCGCCGGGCAAGCGATCCATCGTCGCTGGGGCGAAGTGCTTGAACGGCAATACACGATCCCGTTCTCCCCACACCAGCCGAACCGGATAGTCCCGGTCTGCGGGTAGCGGCTCGACCGGGCGGCGGTGGATGACCTTGAGCAATGCGTCAACGACCGGCGCGTGCCCGCTGGCATGGATATAAGTCACGAGACTTTCCTGCGGCACGAGGTCCGGGCGCGCTACCTGCCCGGCAAGCAAGGCCCAGCGCAGCGGTCGCCGCGCAGCGATAGCGTCGGCCCGTGATGAATAACGAGCCATTACTCCGAGGGAGAACCTGACGCCGACCGCCGTGACTTTGAGCCGGCGAGAGGAACGCCAAGATCCGGCAGGGCTGAAGAGGACGAGCGACTTTGCCCGTCCACGGCGCGCCAGCTCGATGCCGATCCACCCGCCGAGCGAATTTCCGGCGATATGGATTTTCGGTATGCCGAGTCGGTCCAGCTCTGCTTCGATGCCGTCAACGAGGGCGTCGACCGACGGGACGACCTGTGGATCCAGGGGTGGTCCGCCGGCATGGCCGTGCAGCGTCGGCACGATCACATCGTGGTACGGCTCGAGATGAGGCAGCACCGGCGACCATGACCGCCAGATGCCCCCGATCCCGTGCAGCAGTAACAGGGGCTCACCGGATCCCGCTCGGTGGCTTGGGGTCAATTCCAGTGGCCTCACCGCAGCGTGCAGGGAGGGTGGTTTGCGCCGCGCGAGCATGACCCCCGCGGCCGCGGTGCTGCCGGCCAGGAGCGCTGCGGCCACGGCGGTCGCCCGTCGGCGTGTTCTGTTCGCCATTGAATTCACCCGAGGTCAGGTCAGGGCGTGAGAACGGCCTTGAGGATTTCGCCGCGGTGCATGGCCTCCACGGCGTCGTTGATCTGGGCCAGCGGCATCGTGGTGATCAGCTTGTCGAACGGGAACCTGCCCTGCTTGTGCAGATCGAGCAGATACGGGATGAACGCTTCCGGGTCGGCGTCGCCTTCGATGATGCCCCGAATGGTCAGCCCGGTGAGTGGCGGCTGGAACAGCCCGACAGAAAACACGGCTTCCGGGTCGGCGGGCACGCCGATCAGACCGAGCATTCCACGCATTCCCAGAGAAGCCAGAAGCTGTTCTACTACCGGGGTCACCGCAGTCGTGTCGATGGCGTAGTCGGCGCCCTCGGGGCAGATATCCTTGATCTGTTCGGGGAGCGGGCCCGCCTTCGGATCGATGGCGTGTGTGGCGCCGAGTTCGCTGGCCAACGCCCTCCTACTGGGCTGCAGATCGACGGCGATGATCGACGTGGCCTCGCGTACTACGGCGGCCATCACGGCTGACAGACCCACCGCGCCGGCGCCGGCGACGACGACCGTCGATCCGGGCTGGACGTCGAGTGAGTTCAGCACCGCGCCTGCGCCGGTCTGAACGCCGCAGCCGAGCGGTCCGGCGAGCTCGAGTGGTGCACCAGGCGGGAGCTTGACCACGTTGCGTTCGTGCGCCAAGGCGTGCGTGGCCAACGACGACTGGCCGAAGAAGTTTGCGCCCAACTTGGTTCCGGCAGAAGCCAATCCGGACGTTCCATCTGCGCGGACTCCGCCGAAGTTGTATTCGAGGAAGCTGTGACAGTACGCTGGCTGACCTTTCGCGCACTGGCGGCACGCTTCGCAGCTGTTGAAGCTGATCGCGACATGATCGCCGGGCACTACAGTCGTCACATCGGCGCCGACCGACACCACGGTTCCGCTGCCCTCGTGGCCCAAGACGCCGGGCAACGGGAAGGGGAGGTGTCCGTGCTGGACGGCGATGTCGGTGTGACAGATGCCCGCTCCGGCGATCTGTACCAGCACCTCGTCGGGTGCGGGCTCCTGGATGTCGACATCGGTGAGGGTGAACGGTGCGCCCACCTCCTGCACCACCGCGGCTGAGATCTGCATCTACTGCCTCTTTTCTGTGCGTAGCGTCTGGCAAGCGGCGGCCCATCGTCGCCGACCCTGTGCTGCGAGTGTGACCCGGCAGATCGCGTCACGCGTCACCACATCGGGCGGTTATCGACCCCGCAGCGGGGGTATTTCGGCTTGAACACTCTTGGCTTCACCGCGCCGGCTCTTCATAGTGAACGTGGCCATACTGGCGCGCCAGCCGCAGCTGCCCGCCCGGCACCGCGGCCCCTCCGAGCCCAAGCCCTGCTAGGGGTCGCGGTGTCGGGTCAGGGTTTTCCGGTTCGGTGCCGAAAGCTCTGGCCCCACCCACACAGGGGAGAGAATCGAGATGACGGGTTCAGCGCCGCCGGTGATTTCCGTCGACGACATCATCGCTGACATCCAGGCCGGACCCGGCGGACCGAAGGTCGCGGCGTTCTTCGACTTCGACGGAACACTGATCCAGGGATACTCTGCCAACGCACTGATCGCGCACCGCGCCCGCAACTTCGAGTTGGGGCCCGACGAGTTCGTCCGCACGATGCTCGCGGCGCTCGGTGGCCCGCTGGACGAATCGGCGTTCAAAGACCTGATGCTGCAGGGAATCCGGGGCTGGGTGGGGCGCACCGACGACGAACTGATGGAACTCGGCGAAGAGTTGTTCGCCAACGAGATCGCCGGTGCGCTTTTTTATGGCACATGGCGGCTGGTGCGTGCCCATCAAAACAAGGGTCATACCGTCGTTATCGCGACATCGGCGACGCGGATGCAGGCGGAGCCAATGGCCCGAGAGTTAGGAATCGAGCACCTCTTGTGCACCGAGCTCGAGACGCAGAACGGTGTGATCACCGGAGCGATCACAGGTCGCCCGCCGTGGAACGAGGGCAAGGCAGCGGCGGTCAGGGAGTTCGCTAAGAAACAGCGAATTCCGCTGAAGAACTGTCACGCGTACGCGAATGGCAACGAGGATGTGCCGTTCCTGGATGCGGTCGGGTGTGCACACCCAGTCAACCCGGGGTCCGATCTGGCCCGCCACGCCGCCCAGCGCGGATGGCCGGTCGTGCGGTTCCAAAGCAAGCGGAGCCCATTCCATCCGATGGCGCTGGCCCGCACCACTGGCTTGCTCAGCGGCTTCGCCGCGGCGTTAGGCGCTGGCGCGGTCGCCGGTGTGCTGACCCAAGATCGTCGCGGCGGAGTCGATACGGCGACGTCGTTGTTCGGCCGCCTCGGGGGGCAACTGGCCAATATCCGGTTCAAGATAATCGGCGAGGAGAACACGACGCGTCGTCCCGCGGTGTTCTTCATCAATCATCAGAGCACGCTGATCGACATGTTGGTGACGACGCGAGTCGTGCAACGCGGTTTCACGGTCGTGGCCAAGGCGGAAGTGAAGCAGATGCCTGTGCTCGGGAAGCTGTTTTCCATGGCCGATGTCGCCTTCGTGGACCGCAGCAACACCTCCAAGGCCGTCTCGGCGTTGCAGCCAGCGGTCGACAGGCTGCGCAAGGGCGTTTCGATCGTGATGTCGCCTGAAGGGACCCGGTCGTTGAGCCCGAAGATCGGGGCGTTCAAGAAGGGCGGCTTCCACATGGCTCGTGACGCCGAGGTCGCGATCGTACCGATCGTGATCCGCAACGCGGGCGAAATCATGTGGCGCAACGCCAGGGTGGCGCAGGAAGGCACGATCGAAGTCGTTGTCCACGAACCGCTTCCGACCACGGGCTGGACCAAAGCTGATCTCGATCAGTGGGTGCCGCGGATGCGTCAGCTCTACATCGACACTCTCGACGACTGGCCGGGAACTGTGGCCGGCAAGCAGTGGTCGGCGGCGATCGCGGAGGCGTATACGGCGAGGATGGGGAAATGATTTCGGCGTCGGCGTTGATCGCGCAGTCACGCGACCGTCCGGAGATCGCGGCCTTGCTGGCGTCCGATGAATTCCTCAGCGCCACCGCGAATTTGGCATCACAGCTCGGGCGGGATGCCGACGAGGTGCGGGCCGAGGCCGCGGGTTATGTGCGCGAGATGGCGGCGTCTCACTTCCCGCCGGTGGTGCGCGCTTGGCATGCGCTGTCCGCATGGATGGTCCGCGGTTTCCAGGTCGTCATCGACGATGACGCACTGGCCCAGCTGCGGGAACTCGACCGCGACCACGCCCTGATCCTTCTGATATCGCACCGCTCCTACCTCGACCAGTTCTCGTTTCCGCCACGCCTTGTCCAGGGTGGCATCGCGCCGACTTTTGGTCTTGCTGGCGCCAACCTCAATTTCTTCCCGCTGGGCACGTTTGCCCGGCGTAACGGGTTCATTCCGGTGCGGCGGGCGACAGGCGACATCCCGGCGTATCGGGTGGCCCTTCGCACCGTCGTGGGCCAGATGGTCTCGAGCGGCCGCAATCTGGTCTGGTCGATCGAGGGTGGACGGACACGGACCGGCAAGCTACGGCCTCCTCGATACGGGCTGCTCAGGTACGTCACCGACGCGGTGGAATCCGTCCGCTCGGAGAAAACCCTCGCCGTCCCGGTGTCGATCGTGTTCGACCAGCTGCCGCTGCACGAAGTCAAGCTGATGGTCGAGGAGTCGCGTGGCCTTCCCAAGAGACCTGAGAACGCGCGCTGGCTATTCAGTTATGCCCGCGGTCTGCGCCATCGTCTAGGCCGCATCTACATCAACTTCGGCCCGCCGGTGCCGCTGTATGAGCGGATCCTCGCGTTGCGCGCTGAAGGGTTGAACGACCGGCAGGTGGTCGAGCGCGTCGCGCTGGACATCTGCCACCGCCTGAACCAGGCCACGCCGGTGACGGCGACAGCAGCGGTGTCCGTCGCGATGCTCGGCGAAGACCGCGCCCTGACGCTGGACGAGGTGTGCGCCACCGTTGCACCACTGGCGCGTTATTTGAAGGCTCGCGGCTGGCCGGTCGCCGGAGGCGCCGACCTCACCGATCGTGCGACGGTGTCGCAGACGCTGCACGATCTGGTCGGCTCCGGGGTGTTGACGTGTTACTCCGCGGGACCGACGACGGTGTGGGGGGTTGGCGACGACCAGCATCTGATCGTTGCGGTGTACCGCAATAGCGCGATCCACGTCCTTGTGATGAGAGCGATCGCTGAACTGGCCTTGCTGGCGATCGTTCAGACCCCGGGCGCCACCAAGCGCACAGGGTGGGAGAAGGCGCTGGCGGTTCGCGAACTGCTCAAGTTCGAGTTCTTCTTCGCCGGCCGCGACGAGTTCGCCGACGAATTATGGCGTGAGTTCGCGATCATGACCGGACGCACACATGACCCGAGCGCACCGCTCGACACCGACGAGGCCGCGCGAAGTCTCAATGAAAGCGACCTGCTGGTGGCTCACCTCGTGCTGAGACCGTTCGTCGACGCGTACCGGGTGGTGGTCGAGGAGTTGGCGAATGTCAGCCCCGGCCGCGGTGTCGACGATCAGGAGTTGCTCAAGAGGTGTCTTCGGCTGGGCAGGCAATGGTCGCTGCAGCACCGCATCACCGAGGAATCTGTGTCAGGCGAGATGTTCAGCACCGCGCTGAAAATGGCGCGGCACCGGGGACTGCTCGACACCGCCGCGGCGGCGGATGAGCTTGCGGTTCGGCGGGCGGCCCTCGTCACCGAGCTCGACGAGCTGCGACGGTCGATCGACGAACTCGCACGAATGCGCAAGGAATCGGCATCGCTCTGAGACGTGCGTCACGCTGCTTCGGTATTGTTTCGAGCAAGTTATTTCTTATAATTATAAGACCAAAATTGACATTAGAAGTGGCTTTCAATGGAGAGAGGCAACTGATGACCGACTTCACCGACATCACTTACGAGGTCGACAACGGTCTGGCGTGGATCACCATCAACAGGCCCGATCGGTACAACGCCTTCCGGGCGTGCACGCTCGACGAACTGATCCGTGCGTTCAAAATGGCGTGGGGTAGCTCAGAGGTCGGCGTCATCTGTCTGACCGGTGCCGGCGAGAAGGCGTTTTGTACCGGCGGAGACCAGAAGCAGCGCGCCGAGACCGGCGATTACGGACCGTCGGAAACCGGCCTTTTCGAGGTGGATACGCTGCATCGCGTCATCCGCGACGTACCGAAACCGGTCATCGCCGCGGTGAATGGGTTCGCGATCGGCGGTGGTCATGTTCTCCACGTTCTCTGCGACTTGACGATCGCAGCCGATACCGCTGTCTTCGGCCAGAACGGACCTCGGGTCGGCTCTTTCGACGCCGGCTTCGGCACCGGCTATCTGGCGCGCGTCGTCGGTGAGAAGCGGGCCCGCGAGATCTGGTTCCTGTGCCGCCGGTACTCGGCCGAACAGGCCGCCGAGTGGGGGCTGGTCAATAAGGTTGTGCCGGCGGCCGAGCTCAAGTCCGAGGTGCGGGCGTGGGCCGATGAGATGTTGATGCTGTCGCCGACGGCGTTGAAGATCCTCAAGCAGTCGTTCAACACCGACACCGAGCAGTTCGCGTCGGTTGGGCAGATGGCGTATTCGAGCCTGAAGATGTTCGGCGACACACCCGAGGCAAAGGAGGGTGTCACCGCGTTCAACGAGAAGCGCGTGCCCGAATTCGCCGCCTATCGCGGCACTTGACTCCAGGCCCCATCGCTATGTTCGACGGAGAACAGCGTGCTCGGGTACCGGACGAGGATCGGCGATCGCTTGCGTTAATCCTCGTGGCGCTACTCGACATCTACGCCGGATTGTCCACGGCGGTAGCAGGTTTCGTTCTGGACATCACGGAGCTAATTATCGCCGGCCTAGTTCTGGTGTGTTGTGCATCGCTGCCCATCAGTCGGGTGGCCAAGCGTTGGGCAAAACTCGAAAGGGTTTACGTCACGCGTGCCAGAGAGGTGAGCGGTGCGAGTCATTGCATCCATTGCTGATGCCGCCGACGCCGTTGGCCAGGAACTCGGGGTTTCCCGTTGGATCTCCGTCGATCAGGACCGCATCGATGCCTTCGCCCAGACGACTGGCGACCATCAGTGGATCCACATCGATGCCCAGCGTGCAACGGCCGAAAGTCCTTATGGCACAACCATTGCCCATGGGTTCCTGACGCTATCGCTTATCCCCGCGTTGAGCAAGGACAATTATCGCGTGGACAACGTGAAGATGGGCATCAACTACGGTCTCAACAGGGTGCGGTTCCTCGCGCCGGTGCCGGCGGGAAGCAGAGTCCGGTTGCGATCGGTTCTCGCCGATACTAAGAAGATCGACGACAACACGGTTGACCTGACGGTGAGGCAGACAGTTGAACTTGACGGCTCGGAAAAACCGGCCGCGGTAGCCGAGGTCATCGCTCGGATGGTCTTCGAAAGCCGATCCTAGGTGTGCGCGCAGAGGTAAACTTCGTTGTTGATCGTCCATAGCCGCCCGCAGCGACGGAGGCGAACAATGCCCATCATTGTTGCAGCCATGCTCGTCCTGAGCGTTGTCGCGCTGATCGTCGCACTATTCGTCGGTACCGCCGGACCTGCTCACCCCAGGCACGGAACGTTCGGTGTTGACGGGTTAGACAGTCGCTTCTTCGCCTGGGGATGCGTCGGCCTGTGCGTGATAGGCCTGCTGTTGTTGGTTGTCGATGCTCGGCGAGAGCGTCGACAACCTGCGCCGCCTGAGGGGCAGGAACACATTACGACAGGCGAAGATCTGTTCGCTGAGCACGATGTCGAACGGGACCTGACACGCGACAACTAATTCGCTGACGTTGGTGCCATCGCCGCCGAAACACCGGGCATGGCGCCACGCACGGCGTGTCGATTCATTGACGGGTACGTGTGTCGATTGATTCACCGGTACATTAGGTCCTACCTTTAGGCTGAAATGAACCGGAGGACGGCAATGGGAACCGAGGCGGACATGGCTCCGACACGTTCGACCGTGTTGCTCGAACCAGTCGATGTGCCCAAGGCGTCCGACGTATTGGCCCGTCAGCTGCGTGAACGGATTCTCTCTGGCGAGTTCGCCGAGGGCATGGTGCTCCCGGCGGAGCGTGAACTCGTCAAGCAGACACAGATGAGCAGGGCCACGGTGCGGGAGGCACTACGCATCCTCGAGGTGCAGAACCTGATTCGCGTGAAGGCCGGGAGAAATGGCGGCGCATTCGTGCAGCGCCCCACGACGAGGTCGATGGCCAACTCGGTCGGCATGCTGATCCGAGGGCAGCGGATCAAATTGGCTGATCTGATGGAGACCCGCGAAGCCCTGGAGCCATTCTGCGCAGAGTTGGCCGCCCGCAACCGCACCGATGACGACCTTGCGGTGCTCGACAAGGCGAACAAGGATATGGCCGACCCTGGCGCCGATCTGTCGGCCTTCCTGCAGGCCAACCTGGATTGGCATGTGGGTGTGGCGATGGCCGGCCACAACGAGCTGTTGATCGGATTCATGAGCGCACTGTCGCACGCGATCTACACCGGGACAGCCAACGCTGCGTTCGTCGACGACGATGTGCGAGCCGTGACCCGGCGCGCGCACAAATCGATCACGGCCGCCATCCGCAGCCGTGACGCGGAGGCGGCCGCCCGACGCATGCAACGCCATGTGCACAGCTACGCAAAGGCGGCCCTAGCCGTGGACGCGCGCGAGGAAATCAGCGTCGAGGATTGAACATCTCTAGGCGTCGACTGTGCTGATCCGGTCTCCGACGAGTCGCCGGATGTCTGCTAGGGCATCGGGATTTTCCGCGCCGGATAGATCACCGGGGTCTATGCCCAGCGCGGCGGCCCGGATGGCGCGGCGCATGATCTTGCCCGACCTGGTTTTGGGCAGCGCGCTGACCCGCCACACGCGCGACGGCGCGAACGGCTTGCCCAATTCGCGTCCGACCAACGCACCCACCTCTCCACCGACGTCATCGCTCGTAGTGGGGCCACCAGCGGTTGCCGGTTCCGAGCGGGGCACCCAAAACGCCCACACCGCTTCGCCTTTGACCGAGTCGGGCACACCAACGGCGGCCGCCTCGGCGACCGCTGGATGGGTGATCATCACCGATTCCACCTCGGCGGGCGCCAGCCGCTTGCCGGCCACGTTCATGACGTCGTCGGAGCGCCCCAGGATGAACCACTGGCCGTCGCCGTCGACCAGTGCGAAGTCGCCGTGGGTCCACATTCCCGGGAACCGTGACCAGTACGCGTGGTGATAGCGCTCGTCGTCGTTCCAGATCCCCCGGGTCATCGACGGCCAGGGCTGACGGCACACGAGCTCGCCGACCGCACCGCGAATCGATCTACCGTCGTCGTCGACCACGTCGACGTCCATCCCCAGCGACGGACCGCCCAACGAGCAGCTTCGGATGGATTCGACGGGGTACGGCGCCAAAAACGATCCGCCGACCTCGGTGCCGCCGGAGAAGTTGATCACCGGGACGTGTCCGCCGAAGATATCGCACGCCAACCACTCATAAGACTCGGAATCCCACGGCTCGCCGGTCGAACCCACCGCGTGCACCGTTGATAGATCAGGCAACTCGGCGACATCTGCCGACCGCAGTGCCCGCACCAGAGTGGGGGAGACCCCCAACATGGTGATCCGGTGGCGCTCGACGAGCCGCCACAGTCGGGAAGCGTCGGGGGTGTCGGGTGAACCCTCGTACAACATCAGCGTCGCGCCATTGGCGTGGGTACCGAACACGGACAACGGACCCATGATCCAGCCCATGTCGGTGATCCAGCTGAACACTCCGCCGGGTTTGACGTCGAACGAGTAGGCGACCTCACTGGCGGTCTTCGCCAGGAAGCCGGCGTGCGTGTGCACCGCTCCCTTCGGTTTGCCTGTAGTCCCCGATGTGTATGCCAGCAGCAACGGAGCCATAGCGTCGAGTTCGATCGGCGCTAATTCGGCATCGCGATGCGTCAGCTGCGACCACAAAACCATGCGTGTGCCGACGTACTGGGGGGGTTCATCTGCCCCGTTGGGCACCACGATGACGTGCTGAACGCTCGGGCAGTGAGGGAGAGCTTCACTGATCTGCGGCAGCAGCCGCACGACGCGTCCGCGCCGCGTCGTGATGTCGGCGGCGATGACTGCCTTGGCCTGCGCATCAGCGAGGCGCGAGGCGATCGCCGTCGCTGCGAACCCGGAGAACAGCGGGACGAGAACGGCTCCCAGAGCAGCCACCGCGTGGCACGCGACGACGGCTTCCGGGATCATTGGCAGGTAGATCGCCACCGCGTCGCCGGGGCCGATTCCCAACTCGCGCAGCCCGTGTGCGGCGCGTGCGACAGCGTCGGCCATGTCGCCGAAGGTGAGCTCGCGGATACGGCCGGCTTCGTCTTCGTGGGACACCGCGATGCGCTCGGGTGCTTGGTTCCGCCAGCGCAGCACACACGAATCGACGATGTTGATCGTGGCGCCGGAAAACCAGTCGGGATATTCGATTCCGTTGCGCAGGTCCAGCACTCGGCTGTAAGGGGAGCGAAAAGACAGGCCCAGGTCGGTGACGACCGCGTCCCAATACCATGCCGGGTCGGCGACGGACCGCGACCGCAGCTCGTCGATGCCGGAGAGGCCGTGCACGCGGGCCAGCCGCGTCACGTTGGCCCCATCGATATAGGCGGTGGTCGGATTCCACTGATAGTCCGTCATGTTGACCTCCGCCTCAGCTCTTCGGCATGCCGAGGATGCGCTCGGCGACGATGTTGCGCTGGATGAACGTCGATCCGCCGGCGATGGCGGTGCCACGGGCCTGATAGGCGAGCCGCAGCCAGCGCCGATCATCGGTTGGCGGCCCGTCGGCGATGTTCTCTGCGAGCGCGAACTGCCCTCCCATATCGTCGAGTTCCAGCCCGAAGTCGGCGATGTCCTCAACCAAAGGGCAAAAGAACAGCTTGCCGATCGAGGTGACCGGACCCGGCGGTCCGTCTCCGGCGGCGCCGGTGATGACGCGCTGCCCGATCAGATAATGCACGAGCGAACGTCCGTAGAGGTCGGCGATGCGCTGGCGGACCAGCGGGTCGGCGCCGAGTGGGGCGCCCTCGTCGGTTGTGCGGCTTGCGATCTCGCGGATCAGGTCGTTGACGGCCCCGGTGGTGTTCACCCGGCCGGTGGCGATCGCAACCCGTTCGAACGCCAGGGTGCCCATCGCGACGCGCCACCCCTCATTAACCTTGCCGAGCACACCCTCGTCCGGGATGAACACGTCGTCGAGGAAAACCTCGTTGAACTCGGCCTCGCCCAACATGTGTGCCAACGGGCGGACCTCGACGCCGGGGGAGTCCATGGACAAAAGGAAATAGGTGATGCCGCGGTGTCGAGGGCCGCCGCCGGTCCGCGCCAGCAGAATCGCGTGAGCTGCCAACTGGGCGCGGCTGGTCCAGATCTTTTGGCCCCGGATGCGCCACCCGCCATCAACCTTGGTAGCGGTCGTTCGCAACGAGGCGAGGTCCGAGCCAGCCTCGGGTTCGGAGAACAGTTGGCACCACAGCTCGTCGCCGGTCAGTATGGGTCGCAGGTAGCGCTGCTGTTGGTCGGGGGTGCCGAACTCGATGATCGTTGGCCCGGCGAAGTCTTCGCCAACGATGTTCAGCCGTTCTGGAGCGCCGGCACGATCGAGTTCCTCGTTGAAGATTGCGCGCAGCTTCGCGTCGGCGCCGCCGCCGCCGTACTGCTTCGGCCACGACAGCCCGGCGTAACCGGCATCGTGCAGCAGCCGCTGCCACTTGCGCCAGTAGTCGAGCTTGTCTTCCAAAATGGGTGGCTCGGAGCCGCCGAGAGAGGGCACCACATCCTCGAGCCACACGCGCGCCTTAGCTCGGAATTCGGCCTCGGCGGGACTGTCTTTCAGCTCCATCAGCGGGGACTCGACACTTTCTGGGTTTGGCCGGCTTCGGCTTGCAGCCGCTGCTCGATGTCCTTGCGCAACTCGTGTTTGAGCACCTTGCCGGTTGCGGTCATCGGCAGGGCATCGACTTCGACGACGCGTTCGGGTGTTTTTTGGATCGGCATCCCTTTGTCCAGCAGAAAGTCCCGTAATTCGTCGACGGTCGGGGCGTCGTGTCCGGATGCTGCGACGACAAAGCAGCAGACCCGCTCGCCGAGCCGCTCGTCGGGCATGCCGACCACCGAATAGGCCTTCAGCGCGGGATGATGCGCCAGATGGTCCTCGATCTCGCGGACGCTGATGTTCATGCCGCCGCGGATCACGATGTCTTTGGTACGGCCGGTGACCCGGACGTATCCGTCGTCGGTCATCTTGCCCAGGTCACCCGACCTGGAAAAGCCGTCCTCGGTGAACAGCGCCTCGGTTTCCTCGGGGCTGGCCAGATACTCGACCATGTGGGCAGGCCCGCGGTAGGCGATGTCGCCCTCGGCGCCGCGGGGCACCTCAATGCCGTCCTCACCGACGATCTTTACCTCGGCACCCGGCATCGCCGTGCCGTCTGAAGTGAGTGCTCGCGATACGTCGTCGGTGACCGAACATGTTGTGGTGACCAGGTTTTCGCTGCGCCCATAGAGGCTGAGGACCTTGATGTTGGGCAGTGCGGCGCCAGCCCGCTCGACGACGGCGGCGGGGATGGGCGCACCCGCACATGTCCATAACCGCAATGAGGACAGGTCGTGGCGCTGCGGATCGTATTCGGCCAGCAGGGTGTGCAGGAACGTCGGGGCCGTCACGGCAGCGGTGCAGCCGAAGCGCTGAATCTCGTCGATCCCGCGGGCCGGATCCCACTTGGCCATGACATGGGTCACCGCGCCGGTCAGCATCGGCAGCAACACACTGGTGACCAGCCCGGTGGTATGCGCGATGGGGGAGGGTCCGAACTGGACGTCGGATTCGGTGTAGCCAAAGGGCCCGACCAGCGCCCGGGAGCCCGCGCAGTAGGTGTTGAAAGTGTGCACGCATCCCTTGGGCCGTGATGTGGTCCCGGAGGTGTAGACGATGACGAACGGATCGTCGGGACCGGGCGGGTCGGTCAACTCTTGGCGGGCGCTGTCGTCATCGGTGTCGGCCTCCAGCTCCTGCAGTGTGAATACGTCGGCATCGGCGTCGGCGACGCCCTGGGCGACGTCGTCGGGGCGGGCGACGACGATCGTCAGATCCGGGTGCTCGGTGCGCAGATCGAGGTACATGTCCAGATAGCCGAACTTGCTGAAGTGCGCGGGTGTGAACACCATTTTAACTGCGGCGTTGGACAGCACATAGCTGACGTCCTCGCGCCGGTAGATGGGCATGATCGGGACCATGATGACCCCGAGTCGCGACAGCGCCGCCAGGACCTGGATGAACTCGACCCAGTTGGGCAGCTGCACGGCTGCGGTGTCGCCGCGTCGTATGCCCTGTCGGTGCAGGCCGACGGCCAGTCGCTGCCCGGCGTCGAAGAGCTCTCGAAATGTCAGCGATCGGGTTCCGTCGGTGACGAAGACCTTGTCGGGGTTTTCCTGTACGCGTCTGACCAGCAGGTCGTGGAACGTCTCGCTGGACCACAAGCCTGTGCGGTGGTATTCCTCGATCTGTTGTGGGCTATAGCGGTCGGTGTACGGGCTCGGCTTCATCGCGCAATTCCTCGTTCTCGGACCGCCCCCGAGGTGCAGCGGGGGCGCTAATCCTCCCGACTTTAGAATGGTCAGACCGAAATAGCAATCACTCAGAAGAGGGATAGGTGGGCGTTCACGCGTTGCGCCATCGCGGGGAGCGCTTCTCCTTGAAGGCGCGAACGCCCTCGCTCAGGTCGTCGGTCGTGAAGGCCAGCGCGAGTTGGGCCTGCAGATAGTCCAGTGCGGAATCGAGCGGCAGGTCCCGTGTTGCCGCAAGCGCCCGCTTACCCATCCCCATCAACAGCGGCGACTTGGCTGCGATATTGACCACCCACTCGCGCACGGCGTCGTCGAACTCGGCATCGGGCACGACCTTGTTGATCAGTCCCGCCGACGCGGCCTCTGCGGCGCTGAGCAGGCGACCGGTCATCATCAATTCGTTGGCCGTCAGGCGCCCGGTGGCGCGGAAGATCAAAGCCGAGATCATGAACGGAAATGCGCCGACGTTGATCTCCGGGCAGCCGAGCCGGATCGATTCCTTCGCGATGACGAGATCGCATGCCAGTGCGATACCCAGCGCGCCGGCCAACACGTCGCCGTTGGCGGCACACACAACGGGCTTGGCGATCCCCGTGAGGGTGCGATAGAGGGTGGAAAAGCGGTCCAGCCCCGCGTATTTCGCAATGGTCGCCCTCTCATCGGCAAACGCGTCGAGGTTGCCGCCCGACGAGAAAACCCGCGGGTGGGATGACGTGAGCACGACGACCCTGACCTCGGCGTCGGATTCCGCCCGCCGCAACAGCGCGGTGAGTTGGTCCAGCAGCGCGTCGGAGAGCGCATTGCGGCGCCCCGGATCGTTCAGCGTCAGATAGGCGACCAAGCCGTCGGCGCCGACCTGTGCCGGTTCGACATGGTAGGTGACAAGGTCGGTCGAGTCGGTCATTTTCGCCTCCTAGTCGTGCGTCAGCACGCATTTGCCGAATGTCCGCCCGGCTTCAAGGTATTCGTGCGCTTGGGCGGCCTGGTCCAACGGGAATTCGCGGTCGATCACGGGCGGGCGCACCGCACACCGGCCCATCATGTTGAGCAGCCCGGCGAAATCTGTGCTGCTGCCCATGGTTGTGCCGAGCAGGTCGAACTGCCCGAAGTAGAAGCTGCGGATGTCCATTTCGGCGGTCTGGGCGGCGTTGGCGCCGAGGACCACCAGCCGGCCGCCGGGGCGCAGCGCGCCCAGCGATTCGGTCCAACGACCGGCGGGGTCGAGGACGAGATCGAATCCGGCGTTGTCGGGAGACAGGGCGCGGGCGTGTTCGGGCCAGTCCGCTTCGGTGTGGAGGACGCCGCCGGCAGCGCCGACGGACACTGCGTGGCCGATGGTGTCGGCCGAGGACGAGGTCACCGTGACCGCGGCTTCGGCCGCGACGGCGAGAGCGATCGCCATCGTGGCGATACCGCCTCCGGCTCCGATGACCAGCATCGACTCCCCTCGGCGGAGTCTTCCCCGGACGAACAGCGCGCGGTAGGTGGTCAGGCCAACCAACGGCAGCGCCGCGGCCTCGGCCCAGCTCAGGCCGGCCGGTTTCGGCGCTACACAGTCTGCGGGCACGCTGACCAGCTCGGCATAGGTTCCTGGCGTGTGATCGCCAAGAATCTCCCAGCCCGCGCCGGGCGCTTCGTCGCGATCTCCCCATTTCAGCGAGGGCAATATCACGACTTGCTCGCCGGTGTCGGTGCGCACGCCCGCGCCGTCGGCGCCGATGACATGGGGCAGCGGTGAGGCGTAGCGGCCTTGGCGTACGAGTACGTCGTGCCAGTTCAGCGCGCTCGCACGAAGCTCGACGGTAATCCAGCCAGGGCGGGAGACGGGGTCGGGAAACTCGCCGGGACGCAATACGTCCGCGGCGCCGAACTCGTGAACGATCACCGCGTGCATGGCTACTCCTATATGGGCTGACCTTTACATATAGCCTGACCATTCGATCATTGCACGGTGGCAGTACACAAGACCGCATACCAGGAGAAATTTGCGCAGGGGTGATTTCCAGCTCTTTTCCTAACCTCTTGTGAGTTGAGCAACACCTCGCTATACTTTGGCTTAAAGGTCGGACCGTTATAGTGATCAGCCAATCTCTTCAGAAGCTAGGAGTAGCGATGGTCTCGACGATGCCGGTTGTTTTCCGCCCGCACGATTCGTCCCTGCTTGAGCAGGCTTGCGTCGTCGTTGCGGCCGCAATCGACCATCTGGCGTTGCCGCCCTGCGATGTCACGGTTGACACCCTTGCGGCCACGGTGGACGAATTGAGTCGGCTACTCGACGAGCGCATCGCGTCGTCAGAAGACCCGACGGCAGATCTGGCGACAACTCGCGATCTGTTGATCTCGATTCTGCGAGTGCGTTGCGAACTACTTGATGACGATCTGGCTCGGCGGCTGAAATGCCTGTCGGAGATCCGTAACGCTCTCCTCGACCTGCAGGGCCTCTCGCCGCGCGAGATGATCTACGCCGCGCCGGAAGCGCTGAGTCGCGAGTTTGGCTTCGCCCGGACCATGATTTCGACCGTCCGCGGTTCGGTGTGGCGACCTCAGCACCTGTACATCCACGACGAACGGGCAGACCCCTATTCGCAACCGTTCCTCGATTACGTTCGCGGCGCTCACATCCAACTGGCGGACGCTCCACTGGAGACGGAACTGATCCGCAAACGGTGTGGCGCGTTGGTGCCGTCGCCGAAGGACGACAAACGTACGTTCAAGGAGATCGTCAATGTGTCCGGCTGCCGCGGCTACATCGCCGCCCCGATCACCGTGCAGGGCAGGGCGATTGGGATGTTGCATGCTGACCGCCCAGCGGCCGATGGTGGAGTGACGACGGACCATCTCGACCAGTTGGAGGCCTTTGCCGAATGCCTGTCGGTGGCATTCGAGAGCGCAGTGCTCGAAGAGAAGGCCGCTCAACAACACATCGGGGTGGAACAGCTCTGCTCGAATGTCGACGAATCGCTCAGGCGATCATCGCGGTCCGCGCTGTGGTCCGTGCCGAACACCACAAAGTCGCAAAGCCACCACGCTGCAGACAGGCGTGATTACGCTGCCGTGCCTTTGTTGACAGTCCGCGAGCGGGAGATCATGTCCTACGTGGCCACGGGGGCCACCAATGGGCAGATAGCCCGGTGCTTGGTGATATCGGAGGGGACAGTGAAGTCCCATCTGAAACACATCGCCAGGAAACTCAACACGTCGAGCCGTGCAGCGGCGGTCGCGGTTTACGCCGGCATCGCTGCCGTGGATACGAGAGTGTCGCGATGAACAGCGTTGACATGGTCGTCCGACTGAATGAACTCGACCGGCAATTGTGTCCAGCATTGGGCGTCGCTCGATCACGGGACGCCACCACGTTGGACGAGGCCATCGCGATGGCCACAGACACCACCGATCAACTGTTGGCCGAAGCCCGCGCCGACTCCTCGTCGCAGACCCTGTTGTGTGAATTCCTGAGGGCGCAAGTCGAGGCACGGATCTTGAGCGGCGATCACGCCCACAATGCATTGCGATCGCTGACTGAAGGCATCCGTCGGATGAAGAAGGCCGGCTCGCTGCAAGGCCTGGCCCGTCAAGCCTGTATTGAGCTCTGTGAAGTGCTCGGCTTCGACAAGGCGCTGTTTTCGTTCGTTCAAAACGACGGGTTCGCCGTCGAGGAATCCAACCATGGCGTCGGCGGTCCAACGCTGATCCTGCGGCGCGGATGCGTGGCCGAGCGGCACTGTATTCGACTGCGCGGCATCGTCCGCACCAATATCACCGACATTCCGGCGGCGCGCGATTACCGGGAACTGCTCGGCTCGGAAGACTACCTTGTCGCTCCGGTTATCGCAGAATCGCGGGTTGTCGCGTTGCTTCACGTCAGTCGAGTCGACAGCGGCATCACCGCACGCGACGTCGATGTCCTGGAGACGTTCGCCTCTGCCTACTCGCTTCTTCATCAGCGCATGTTGAATACCGAGCGGGTGCAACAACAGCGCACCTCGATTGCCCGCGCGGCCGCGCGGCTCACCGAGGAAGCTGACAGGATCGCCGCGGCAGCGATCAGTCTCGATGTCGAGTACGACAACCGCGCAGCGCCACCGACCATCGCGCCGGACTCCGCGTTGGCCGCCACGCTATCGGAACGGGAACGGCAGGTGTTCGAACGGTTGGTGCTGGGAGCCTCCAACGCCGAGATTGCCGATGAGCTCGTCATTACAGTGGAAACCGTCAAGACACATGTGAAAAGAATCCTTCGCAAGATCGGCGCCATCAATCGCTCGGAGGCGATCGCCCTCTACATGGAGGCCAGAACCGGATCTCTGCGACACAGCGGGTAGCCCTGACTGACAATCCTTTTCACGCTTCGGCGTGGGGCCCGGTGGACGGGTTCGATGATCTGACCGACATCACGTACCACCAGCACGTCATCAATGGTCGGCGGCAGCCGACAGTGCGGGTCGCGTTTGACCGACCGGAGGTGCGTAACGCGTTTCGGCCCCACACCGTTGACGAGTTGTATCGCGTCTTCGACCACGCTCGGATGTCGCCCGACGTCGGAGTCGTGCTGCTGACCGGCAACGGGCCATCGCTCAAGGACGGCGTCTGGGCATTCTGCTCTGGCGGCGATCAACGCATCCGCGGCCGCACCGGCTACCAGTACGCATCCGGTGAGAACGCGGAGACCATCGATGCGGCCCGCGCCGGGCGGTTACACATCCTTGAGGTACAGCGACTGATCCGGTTCATGCCCAAGGTCGTCATCTGCTTGGTCAACGGCTGGGCTGCTGGAGGCGGCCACAGCCTGCACGCGACGTGCGACCTGACGCTGGCCAGCCGCGAGCACGCACGCTTCAAGCAGACCGACGCGGACGTCGGCAGCTTCGACGGCGGCTACGGCAGCGCCTACCTGGCCCGGCAAGTCGGGCAAAAGTTCGCCCGCGAAATCTTCTTCCTGGGCCGACCGTATACCGCCGAGGAAATGCATCAGATGGGAGCGGTCAACGCGGTGGTCGACCACGCCGACCTGGAATCTGTTGGCCTGCAATGGGCGACGGCGATCAACGCCAAATCACCACAGGCGGTGCGGATGTTGAAGTACTCATTCAACGCGATCGACGACGGACTGGTGGGTCAGCAGCTGTTCGCCGGGGAAGCAACTCGGTTGGCGTACATGACGGACGAGGCGCTCGAAGGCCGCGACGCCTTCCTGCAGAAGCGCGACCCGGGCTATGGCCGTTTCCCGCGGTACTTCTAGGGCGGGGTTCGCACCGACTAAACCGCCGAGATACCACCGTTGACGCTGATCGCCTGGCCCGTCATCTTCGCGGCCGCCGCGCTGCACACGAACACCGCAAGCGCCCCGATGTCGTCGGCTGTCGGCACGCCGAGGTGCGCCTGTTGGGCTGCCCGGGCGAACAGCTTGGCGCTGAACCCGTCGCTCGTGATGCGCTCGGTCGAGGCGGTGCCGTGGACCAGCGACGGCGTCAGGGCATTCGCACGGATGCCGTAGCGCTTCTCCTCGATGGCGATTGTTCGGGTGAACATCACGATCGCGGCCTTGGCGGCACCGATGACCGATTCACCCGGCGTGGCGGTCTTGGCTGCATCAGAGGCCACATTGACGATCACACCGCCTCGGCGGGATCGCATGCCGGGCAGCACAGCGCTCGCCATGTGCATCGACGGCAGTGCCAATTCGGTGAGTCCGCGCCCGATGTCGGCGGCCGGAATGTTGACGAACAGTTCGGGACGTATGTCGGCTGCAGTGGTGCACATCAAGATGTCGATACCCGACAGGATTCGGTCGGCCTCGGCGGCGATGTCGGCCGCGGCCGAGGCGTCTGTCGCGTCGCCACGGATGAAGTGGGCGTCTGCACCGAGCTCGGCAAGCGACTTGGCGGCCAGCTCTCCGCGTTCGGCGTTGCGCCCGACGATGGCGATCCGCGGCACGCCGGCGGCGACTAGGGCTCGCGCGGAGGCGAGCCCTATGCCTGCGGTCCCGCCGACGATCAACGCAGAGGACTCGGCGAGGTCCTTCGGAGCGGGTAGCTCCGCCTGGGATTTATCTGTCATGAGTTCGTCCTTGTCGATGTCGGCGGGGTGTCGTGTACCGCGGGATGCGCCGACACTCTCAGGAGCCAATTCACTAGCTCTTCGATGACTTCTGCCCGGTTGGTTTCGTTGAGGATCTCGTGCCGCCCTTCCTCATAGACGCGGACCGTGACGTCGGACAGTCCGGCGCTGCGGTAGCGGTCGACGAGAGGCCACAGCAGGGCAAGGTCGCCGTTGACCGGGTCCTTCGATCCGACCGCCACGTAGAGCGGGAGGTAGTGGGGCATGCGCGCCACCTGTTCGGGGTCGGCCATCCGTCGCGCGCCGGCGAACATCGCCTTCGTAGAATCTGTGTCGATGCCGAAGCCGCACATCGGATCTGCGAGATACGCGTCAACGACCGCCTCGTCCCGGGACAGCCAGTCGAAGTCCGTGCGCGAGGGCTGAAACGGGGCATTGAAGGCGGACAGGTCCAGCTCGCTGGACAGATCCAGGGCGGGCTCCAACAGGTCGAGAGCCGCGGTTCCGGTGAGGGCGACCCCGTCGACCTCGGTGCCGTGATCGAGCAGAAACTGTTGCGTCGCAAAGGAGCCCATGCTGTGCGCAATTATCATGACGGGTAGGCCTGGATGGTCCGACTTCGCGCGGTCGATGACAAGATTCAGGTCGTCGACCAGGGCCGACCACCCGTTGGGTCCCAGGTGACCGGGTTCGTCGCCACGCGAGGCGCCATGCCCGCGGTGGTCGTGGCCGTACACCGCAAAACCTGCCGACGTCAGCGCGTCGGCCACATGGTCGTACCTACGGAGGTGCTCACCCATGCCGTGGACGAGCACGACGACGCCGACGGGGGCTCGTGTGTCGACGGACCAGTGATAGCCGGCCAGCCGGCTGCCGTCCTTGGAGGAGTAGGCGAACCGATCGGGCGCGGTCACCGGGGTCCGCCCGATCGGCCGCTCGCCCCAGGGACGATCACAGTCATAGCAAGAACATTAAAATGGTCAGACCGAATCAGTCAAGTAATAAGGCAGCTCAGCGGCGATGTCGGCGCATGTCTACCTATCTTGAGGTACATGTACCCATATCTGGGCAATTCGTTCCAAATGTCTGGATATGCATCCAGACTCGTGTGTAATTTCGTCGCCTCAGTAGGCAGTCCCTCGCGGCACCCCATCGATGAGAGGCAGACATGATCTCGTTTGAGTTCACTTCAGAGCAGAGCGCATTTCAGAAGACCCTTGGCGACTTTTCCCGCAAGGTTCTGCTCCCCGGCTACCGCGACCGTGCTGCGTCCACGGATTTTCCCTTCGAGATCCTGCGTCAGCTCGGTGAGCTCGGTGTGCTGGGAATCGGACTGCCGGAGGAGTACGGCGGCACGGGCGAGGAGGACCCGGTCACACTCGGACTCGCCACTGAAACCCTCGCTTATGGCGACGTGAACGTCGCCTCCGCACCCGTGCAGATCGGCCTCATCGGTTCGCAGTTGATGCACGGCACCAAGGAAGTCCAAGAGCAGTACCTGCCGGCCATGATCGAGGGACGCGAAAACGTCGCCATCGCCCTGACCGAGCCGGGGTCCGGTTCCGACGCGGGCGGCCTGACCACTGTGGCGCGGGAAGTCAAGGGCGGATGGACGCTGACCGGTGAAAAGACCGCGATTTCCTGGGCCATGCATTCGTCAGCTGCGTTGATCTACGCGCGCGAGCCGGGCACGACCGGGTCGGCCGGAGTCAGCTGCTACCTGGTGCCACTCGACGCGGAGAAGGTCAGCGTGCACCACATGCCCGGCATGGGCTGTCTTCCGCTCGGGTGGGGGTCGATTCACCTCGACGACGTATTCGTCCCCGATACACATCTGATCGGCCAACCGGGCAGGGGATTCCATGCCGTGATGAGTCACTTCGACTTCAGCCGCGCCGCCTTGGGGCTGATGTGCCTCGGCGCCGCTCAGGCCAGCCTCGACGAAGCGGCTGTCTACGCCACGCAGAGGCATGCGTTCGGCAAACCCATCTCCGACTTCCAGGGTGTCTCGTTCGCGCTGGCCGAACACGCCACCTACCTCGAAGCGGCGCGCTGGGTGTGCTACCGCGCGCTCTGGCTGCGTCAAGAGGGAAAGCCACACACGTCTTTGGCTTCGATGAGCAAGTGGTGGCCGCCCACTGTCGCCAAGGACGCGATCGAGGCCGCGATGCGTATCCACGGCAACCTCGGCTATGCCACGGAGTTCCCACTGCAACAGCGCTTTCGCGATGTCATGGCCTACCTCGTCGCCGACGGCACAGCGGAAATCCAGAAACGGGTGATCGCCAAGGACATCCTCGCCCGCCAGAGCACGTCCTTCTGACATGCGGCCAGTGCCCAAACATGCATCCGCACCAGACGTAGCGTAAAGGGATGACGACCGCTGGAACGGCCCCGAGGCACGGCCAGGCGCGCCGCGATGCGCTGCGTGCACAGGTGTTGTCGATCGCAGAACAGCAGCTGCGGTCGGGCGCGACCTATGCCGACATCAATGTCGCCGATGTCGTTGCGGAAGCAGGAATCTCGCGGTCGACGTTCTATGCGTACTTCGTGGACAAGACCACGCTGTTGCGCACGTGGTACGCCGAATTCACCGAGGTCATCCTCGATGCCGCGCAGGGCTGGTGGTCGTTGGACGCCACCGCAACCAAGGACGAGGTGCGCGCGGCATTGGAACGGATCATGGACGTCTACCGGGCGCACCCCGAGTTGATGGCCGCCACGCACGAGGCAATCGGCACCGACTACGGCGTGCGTGAGGCGGTTGATGATGCTATGCGCCGCTACATCGACGGGCTGCGCGTACACATCGAAAGCGGGCAGGCCGCCGGATACGTCGATCCGTCGTTGCCTGCAGCGGAGACAGCGTATTGGCTGCAATGGATGGCCGAACGTGGCCTGCATCGGATGGCGCGTAGAAAGGCGGGGTCGGAACAGCAGCGCTTGGCAGAGGCCTACACCGCGATCGTGTGGAACACGTTGTACGCGCCGACGCGCCACACCAGCGGATAATTCGACGGTCTCACAAGGGCGCTCAGAGTTCCCGGGCCACGATTTCCTTCAGGATCTCGTTCGTGCCGCCGTAGATTTTGTACGCGCTCATCGGTACATCCGTGCGATGGGATATTCCATGATGTAGCCGTAGCCGCCGAAGATCTGCAGGCACTTGTCGACGACCTTGCACTGCATATCGCGCACCCTGATTTGGCCATAGATGCGGTCGCCGCGTCGAGGGTGCCCTCGAGGTATCGCTCAATGCAGTGATCGACCAATGTCTTACCGGCCAGAACATCGGTCTCGGATTCCAACTGCACGTCATCAGGTCCGTTTCGACATTGCCCGAGCCGATCACGGCGACCTTGGTGCGTGTCATTGGTTCACCCCGCCGCGAAAGAAACTGCAACGGAGCCGATTCCGTCGATGTCTGCCGCATACCTGGAACCCGACCGAACCGCCACCATGGGCCGGAGCGCACCGGAGAGAACGATGTGCCCCGCGCGCAGGGGAGAACCGTTCTGCTTGGCGGTTTGGGCAAGCCAACGCAGCGCGTTGAGTGGGCCCAGGCAGTCCGAACCTCGACCAACGGATACCGGTACAGCGTCCTGGGTGAGCCGCATTGTGAGTGAGTGAGGGTCATGTGTGTGCGTGTCCTGTTCTGGTCAGGGGCAGTTCAGCCCATACTGGCGGCGCCGTTGATATAGATCGTCTGTCCGGTGACGAACCGGCTGTCCTCGGCCGCGAGAAAGGCCACGGCTGCGGCGACTTCGTCGGGAGTACCGGGCCGGCCGATCGGAACGATCGCGGTGCCCCGTTCGACGACTTCGAGCAGACGTTCTGGTGCATTGCCGCTTTCAAAGAGCGCGGCCAGTTCGGGGGTCTGGACGTAGCACGGCGCGACGGTGTTGAACGTGATGCCGTTCTTGGCGTACTCGACGGCCAAACCGGTGACCATGGCATGCACGCCGCCCTTCGCAGCGTTGTACATCGCGTGATCCATCAACCCGGTGCGCACCGAATCGGCGCCGATGTTGATTATCCGGCCGTGCTCCCGAGACACCATGTGCGGCAGCGTCGCTCGCACGCAATAGATCGTTGTCCACAGGTTGTTGTCGACAGTGGCTCGCAGCGACTCTTCGGTGTGCTCGAGCGTCGGACGGATCACGCCGCCGCCAGCGTTGTTGACCAGGATGTCGACGTGGCCGAGAGTTTCGACCGCTGCCGATACCAAGTCGGCGGCGACGCCAGGTTCTTGCAGCTCGCCGACGAATCCATCCGCAATGTCGACGTCGTCCAGGACTTTCTCCAGGTCCTCCTTGGACCGCGTCGCGGCGAAAACGCGGGCGCCGTCGACGCTGAGTCGCCGCGCGATACCCAGGCCGATGCCAGACGAGGCCCCGGTGACGATCGCGGTGCGACCCGCCAGCGCGGCGCTCATAAAATGATCGCCACGTCCGAGACGGCGCGCAGATCCGACATGTCCAGTTCGGCCCGCTTGAACGCGATCCGGAATCCGTTTCCAGACAAACGAATCCGATACCGATACCGCCCGACGTAACAGCTCGTCTTACCACCGCGGAACCGCCACACGGTGAACGACGCCGTCACGGCGATCTCACTCGGTTCGTCAGAGCCGGCCACCCTCACGTTGAAGATCTGGTGGTTCGTCCGGGAATGCGGGTATTCACGATGAGCGCGCCGACTGTTGAGCCGCACTACTCGTGCCTTCAGGCGGGTGTAGTCGTCGTCGATGAGGAGCAGATCGGTGTCGGGGTTGCCGTCGGGTGCGTCGTTGCAAGGCACCTCGTACTTCGTGTCGAGATCGAACAGGTCGAGCCATTCGTCCAGCGACCATGCGTCAAGCAGCGCGGCCTCGGCATACAGGAAGTCCTCGATCTGCTGTCTGGATACGGTGACGGCGGTGGTCATCGTGCACCTGCCCGGTCGGCCGCGGAGCCCATCTGCTGTTGCCAGCGCCGCCAGAACTCGCGCATCTGTTCCTCGTCGTTGGCCATCGGCCCGCGCCCCATTCCGCGGGAGATGTCGTTCCATTCCACGCCGCCGCCGGCGTAGCCCTGCTGGCAGGACTCCAGCGCCTCGACGTCGTCGGGCGTAGCGAAGCCGCCCGGCCCCAGGAATGTCAAGAAGCTGTCTAGCCGACGCTGACGTAGGCTGGGCAGTTCGTCGCGAGGCGCGAGTTGCCAGGCAGTGACGTCCACCCAGTCAGGCGCCGACGGGAAGATGGTGCGCACGGTGACCGCCATGATGTCGTTGATGATCAGGTTGGGGTAGATCAGCATGTTGCGGTTCACCTCGGACATGGCGTGTGCCCGCTCCTCGCCGTAGCGGCTCACCAGATCGGCCCGCAGCCGGTCGATTTCGTCACGGGCGTCCTCCCCGAACAGCGGTTCCCACTTAGCGACCGGACGCCCCCACGGCGCGGAGTATTCGATGACCGCGTGGCCGTTGCCCAGCGCTACGGCTCGGCCCTTGACGCCGCCCTGCAGGTCGGTACCGATCGACACCAGGTACTTGAAGTACGTGTCGTGGGTCGACTGGGCGTGGTAGCCGTCGATGCTGTTCTCCACCAGCAGCTTCCAGTTCGCGGTGAAGCTGTACTCGTTCGTCCCCCTGGCCAGCTCGACGTTGCCGCCGCACCCGTCGATCACCAGGTCGATGTAGTCCTTGGCGCCGGCGAGATAGGTGGGCAGGTCGACGATCTCGGGATCGAAACTGGCGAACACGAAGCCGCGGTAGGACTCGACACGTGGCACCCGCTTGAGCCCGAGCTCGTCGAATCTCAACCCGCCTGCGTAGGCGTCGCGGTCCGGAACACCCTTGAGCCTGCCCTCGGTGTCGAACGACCACGCGTGGTAGAAGCAGGCGAACACCTTGGCGCTGCCCGTGTCCTGGCGGCACACCAGCGCACCGCGATGCGTGCACGAATTGTGGAACACGTTGATGTTGCCGCTGTCGACGCCGCGGACCATGAAGATCGGTCGCCCCGCGAGCGGCCGGCGGACGAAGTCGCCCGGGTTGGGGATCTCCGAATCGTGGCCGACATAGAGCCACGACTTGGCGAAGATCCGCTCGATCTCGGCGCGGTACACGCCTGGCGAAATCATCGCCGACCTGTGCACCCGGAATGTCTGGTTGACCTGGTCGTCGACCACGAGCGGCCGCACGGCGACGTCATTGGCCGGGGCGGTCTGCGTAGTGGCGTCGATGCTCATGAGCGCCCCAGGTAATCCGAGACTAGTGCAGAGAACTCGTCGGCGCGCTCAATCTGGGTCCAGTGGCCGCAGTGGCTGAACACGTGCAGGTCGGCGTTGGGCATCAGGCCGAGCATCGTGACCGACACCGACAACGGCACCACCTTGTCTTCGCGACCGTGGACAAGCAGTGACGGCGTAGCGATTGCGTGCACCTCGTCCTCGGTGATGGCGAGCTCGGATCCCTTGTGCCGTGGATCGAAGAACATTGCGCGATAGGCCTCGAAGGCTCCGTCGGCGACGCTGGCCTGATACCGGATCGCCGCCAGCTCATCGGTGATCAGCGTCGGGTCGACGGCGAAGTAGTTGCGCAGCAGGGCGCGCATCGCATCGTGCGATGGCTCGTACGCCCGCAGCGCCTGTAGCCCATCTGTGAGGGTCATACCCACGCCGGGCGAGCCCATCAACACCATCCGGGAGATCCGCTCCGGGCGGTCGGTGGCCATCTGCAGCGCGATGCGGCCGCCAAGGGAGTTGCCGACGATCGCCGTCTTCTCGATGCCGTGCGCGTCGAGGAATGCCCACACGTGGTCGGTCCAGGACCGCAGGGAATAGATGATGTCGCCGGGACGCTCGGTGGCCCCGAAGCCGACGATGTCGGGGGCCAGCACGTGAAACTTCTCGGCCAGGATGGGAATGTTGTACTGCCAGTTGGCCGTTGCCGACACACCCGGACCCGAGCCGTGCAGCATCAGTACCGGTGGCCCCGACCCGGCCTCGAGATAGCTGGTTCGAATACTGCCGGCATCGATGGCCTGCGGCTCCGATGAAACCGATGTTGTCATCGTTGACTCCTTCCTTTGTTGCCCCTCGCGTCCGCGCCTTCCTGGAACACGGCAAAACACTTGTTGGAGTTGAAGACATCCGTGGTGACAAGCTCCGACCACGCGAGCTCCAGGCCGAGCTCATCGGCGGCGCCGGTCAGGCAGAACCAATTCAGCATTTCGTGCTGTCCGGAATCGACGATCTCGGCGGTGGAGGTCTGCGCCCACTTGGCGTAGTCACGCGCCGCGAACAGGTCGTAGAGCCGCAGATCCGCCTCGGTGTCCGGGGTGATATGCCACGTCTTGTCGGTGAGGAACGCGTGCGACCAACTCGACGAGGCCACCAGCGCAACGCGAAGATCAGTGTCGGCGAACGACTGCGCAACGGCTCGGCCCAGCGCGAAGCATCGCGCGGGGGATGGGCCGACCGGATCCTTTCTCTCCTGGGCGATCTCGGCGAATCGTGCGAGACCGCCACGCCGGGCGATCGCATGTTGGCCATAGCAGTTGACGGTGATGGGGATCATTCGATACGGGAACTCACGCCCGGCGTGCGGATAGTCCAGAAAGAGCTGGGTGTTGGCGATGGCGTGTGGGAATGGTGAATTGGTCCGCTTCTGATACGAATACGCCACGTCGAAGCCCCGTTCGAGCAGTTTGTCGGCAAGCCCGCGGGCGGCATCGGCGTCGCCGTGCAACGTCATTGTGGTGTCGTCGGGCAACCCCCACGCGTTCGGGCTGCCCCGGTTGTTCATCACTTCGAACGGGTCCACTTCGACGTCGCCGTAGGCCAGCAGGCAGAACGGTGGGATGACTTCTTCGCGGAAGTTCTCGTACTGGTCGTCACCCCACACCACCATGACGTCGGGTGTGAACTCGTCCAGCGCATCGCGGCACCGGGCAAGGCTCTCCACCAATAGTTTTCGATGATGGGCGGCGGCATCGACACCACGGTCTGCACCCCACTCGGCGCGCATCGACGCGGGCCAGTTGGCCGGATCCTTCGCCTCGGCTGGGATGTCGGGATCAGCCAGAGTCCAGCGCAACAGGGAAGCCATGTGCTCATCCGTGCCGGCCAGCAGCGGGTAGTGGGTCAGGCCTAGGCCCAGGAAATGCGCCATGATTCCTCCAGATTGGTGCGGCAGATCTTCTGCCACAGGTCGGCCGGCAGGTCGGACACAATGTCGTCGATGGGCTCCGGCATCGCCGGGAAGGGATAGTCGGATCCGAAGACGACATGGTCGCGGCCGAAGACGTCTATTGCTGCCTGAAGTGCACTGCGGTTGTATGTCAATGAGTCGCACCACATTTGGCCTGCGAGGCGGCTGGGTCGGGCGGGGGAGTCGGCGCCCGATCCGGCGATGAGTGTGCCCTTGTCCATGCGCCCGGTCAGCGCGGGCAGAGCCCCGCCGCCGTGCGCCAGGCAGAGGCGGACACGCGGTCGCCGCAGCAGCGCGCCGCTCGTGATCAGCAGCGCAGCCACCATGCCGGTCTCGACGGGCATCCCGACCCCGAAACCGAGGTCCGCTTGCGTCAATCGTGGCGGCAGGTCCTGGTCACTGGGATGCACCAGCACGAGGGCGTCGAGTTCGGCGGCGACGGCAAAGAACCTGTCGAAGCACTCGTCGCTGAGTTCCTGTCCGGCCACCCGCGTGCCGATTTCAACGCCGAGGAATCCGAGCTGGCCCATGCACCGTCGCATCTCGTCGACCGCCAAGTCGGGGTCCTGCAGGGCGACCGCGCCCAGCGCGGCGAAGCGGGTCGGGTGCTTACGCAGGACCTGACCGAAGAACTCGTTCTGAGCCGCTGCCAGTTCAGCCGTGCCGACCGCCGATGCCTGGTAGCAGAACGTGACGGGAATCGGCGAAAGCACCTGTACGGCAATGCCTTCACGATCCATGTCGGCGAGCCGGGCCTCGGCTGACCAACACCGGTGATCGATCCGGCGGTAAGGAGCCCCGCCGAACGTCAGGAGAGCATCGGTCTCGCTGGTGCGCTCGATGCCCGGCCAGCGGTCGAGTGGGAAATCCTCCCCCAGATCCGGCAGATGGTCGTCGATGGCGTGGGTGTGCACATCGATGAGCCCTGGCTGGGCGGCTGGATGAGCGTCGGTGGTCATGGCTCCGCGGGGAATCGAGCGAGTGTTGCGCTGTCACGATAGCTATTGTGCATGCATAATTCAAGATGTGCATACACAATGCTCTAGGTCACACCGAATTGGGCAGACAGGGTGGAACC
>JBKPSU010000196.1:0-14516 GCA_046735135.1 Actinomycetota bacterium | reverse complement strand
GTCTGCGTGTCGCCGCTCGTCGAAAGGGTCACGGATGCCGCGGTTTTCGCTCGGCAGCCGACTGTTGCGACGGTGGATGTTTGTGGTGGCGATCCTCGTCGTCGCAATCGCGGGATTCGCGGTCTACCGCCTCAACGGCATTTTCGGCTCCAAGGACGTCACGTCCACCCCCAGCGGGGCGGCGAACGAGATCGTCCCGTTCAATCCCAAGCACGTCGTGCTGGAGGTGTTCGGCGCCCCCGGTACCGTCGCGACCATCACCTACCTGGATGTGAACGCTCAACCGCAACGCGTCGACGACGCGGCGCTGCCGTGGGCCTATGACACCACCACCACGCAACCGGCGGTCTTCGTCAACGTCTCCGCCCAAGGCGACAGCGACTCGATCGGCTGCCGCATCAAGATCGACGACGCCGTCAAGGACGAAAGAACAAGCAATACCCTCAACGCCTTCACCTACTGCCTGGACAAGTCCGGATGACCCACCACGTCGCCGAACGCCCGACAAGGACCGACCGGGTCTCCAAATGGATCCGGCGGCTGTGCGTGCCGATCGTGTTGTTCTGGTTGGCCGTGGCCGCCCTGTCGAACGCGCTGGTGCCGCAGCTCGAGGCGGTCGGTGAAGAACACAACGTCGCGCTGAGTTCCCCGGATTCGCCTTCGCTGCAGGCGTTTCAGCGCATCGGCAAGGTGTTTCACGAATTCGACACCGACAGTGCCGCGATGGTGGTGCTCGAGGGTGACCAGCCCCTCGGCGCCGACGCGCACCGCTACTACGACGAACTGGTGAAGCGGTTCAACGCCGACACCAAACACGTCCAGCACGTGCAGGATTTCTGGGGCGATCCGCTGACCGCCGCAGGCTCGCAGAGCCCGGACGGTAAAGCCGCATACGTCCAGGTGTTCCTTGCAGGCAACCAGGGCGAGGCACTCTCGTTGGAGTCGGTCGACGCGTTGCGTCAGATCATCGCCAAAACGCCTGCGCCGCCCGGCATCCACGCGTACGTCGCCGGATCGGCGGCCCAGATCGCCGATCAGTTCGAAGTGGGCAACGAAAGCACCGTCACGGTCACGTTGTTGACCGTCGGAGTGATCGCGTTGATGTTGCTCATCGTCTACCGCTCGCTGGTCACCATGCTCCTGGCGCTCGTCACTGTCCTCGTCGAGATGGCCGCGGCGCGCGGGATCGTCGCATTCCTGGCGAACTCCGGAGTCATTGGCCTTTCGACGTATTCGACCAACCTCCTCACGCTTCTGGTCATCGCGGCAGGCACCGATTACGTCATCTTCCTGCTCGGCCGCTATCACGAGAGACGCAACGACGGCCTGGACCGGGAGGCCTCCTTCCACGACATGTATCGCGGGACGTCGCACGTGATCCTCGGTTCGGGCTTGACCATCGCCGGCGCGGTGTTCTGCCTCTCCTTCACCCGCCTGCCGTACTTCCAGAGCCTCGGGATCCCGGCGGCGATCGGTGTGGTCGTCGCATTGATTGCCTCGTTGACGCTGGCTCCCGCCGTGCTGGTGATCGGCAGCCGCTTCGGACTGCTGGAGCCCAAGCGCAAGACGGCCAAGCGAGGCTGGCGGCGGATCGGCACGGCGATCGTGCGGTGGCCGGGGCCGATTCTGATCGCCACGCTGGCGCTCGCATTCATCGGTCTGGCTGCGCTGTCCGGCTACAAGGCGAGCTATGACATCAGCCCGTACATGCCGGCCAGTGCGCCCTCCAATGTGGGATACGCCGCCGCGGAGCGTCACTTCTCGAAGGCGCGCCTGAATCCCGAACTGCTGATGATCGAGACCGACCACGATCTGCGCAACCCCACCGACATGATCCTGTTGGAGCGGGTGGCCAAGGCGGTCTTCCACACCGACGGCATCGCTCAGGTCCAGTCGATCACGCGGCCACTGGGCACGCCGCTGGACCACACGTCGATTCCGTTCCAGATCAGTGCGAACAGCGCATCGCAGATCAACAACCTGCCCTTTCAGCAGGACCGCGCCGCCGATCTGATGAAGCAAGTGGGCGTCATCAACGACACGATCGACGTGCTGCGGCAGCAGTACGCGCTGCAACAGCAGTCCAGCGAAATCACGCACGAACAGAGTGAAGCGTTCAAACAGACCGTTGCCGTGGCGCAGGATCTGCGCGACAAGATCGCCAACTTCGACGACTTCTTCCGGCCGATACGGAATTACTTCTATTGGGAGCCACACTGTTTCGACATCCCGCTGTGCGCGGCGATGAGGTCGCTGTTCGATGCGCTCGACGGCATCGACGCGCTGACTGACGAGCTTGCCAGTGTCTCGGGGAGTATCGCGAAGCTCGATGAGCTGCAGCCGAAGCTGCTCGGGTTGATTTCGCCGCAGATCCAGAACCAGGAGACCAACCGCGACCTGACGATGACGAACTACGCGACGACGTCGGGGATTAACGACCAGAGCCAGGCGGCGCTGCAGAACTCGACCGCGCTCGGGCAGGCGTACGACGCGTCGAAGACCGACGACTCCTTCTACCTGCCGCCGGAGGCGTTCAGCAACCCCGAGTTCCTGCGCGGATTGAAGTTGTTTCTCTCGCCCGACGGCAAGGCCGCGCGGATGATCATCACGCACGATGTGGATCCGGCAACGCCGCAGGGCATTTCGCACATCGCGGAGATCAGGCACGCTGCGCAGGAGGCCGTCAAAGGTACGCCGTTGGCGGGTTCGAAAATCTACATCGGCGGTACGGCGTCCACGTACAAGGACATCGCTGAGATGGCGCACTACGACCTGATGATCGCCGGTATCGCGTCTTTGAGCCTCATCTTGCTGATCATGATGTTCATTACGCGGAGCTTGGTCGCGGCGCTGGTCATCGTGGGCACGGTGGCGTTGTCGTTGGGCGCGTCAGTCGGGCTGTCGGTGTTGGTGTGGCAGCACCTGTTGGGCATCGACTTGTATTGGGTGATATTGCCTTTGGCGGTCATCCTGCTGTTAGCTGTGGGGTCGGACTACAACCTACTGCTGGTCTCGCGGTTCAAAGAAGAGATTCATGCGGGCATCAACACGGGCATCATCCGGTCGATGGCGGGCAGCGGCTCGGTGGTGACCGCTGCGGGATTGGTGTTCGCGTTCACAATGGCGTCGTTCATCTTCAGCGACCTGCTGGTGCTCGGGCAGATCGGCACGACGATCGCACTCGGCCTGCTGTTCGACACGCTGATCGTTCGATCGTTCATGACGCCGTCGATTGCCGCGTTGCTCGGGCGGTGGTTCTGGTGGCCGGTGCGGGTGCGGCAGCGCCCGGTGCCCCAGAAATTCGGCGACGAGAGCACGCGGCAGCTTTCGTTGTTCTAGAGGCTGTCGCCGTCGTCACGCGGGCGGGTGCCTCGGTTGTCCCAACAGCAACATCGGTCACTACTGCGGGGTGGAGTTCGTTTGCAAGCCGTCAACAAATGTTGACGCCTCCCGGCCGGCACATGGTCGTATCCGAAGTCGCGCCTAGTGAACTACCGCTTCCTCCTGAAGCGCCAGGTCCGCCTCGCGCAGTAGCACCTTCTCGGCTTCCTGATACAGGCGCCACGCTTCGTCGGGGCTGTCGCCGACCGCCGTCATGCCAATGCGCCCGCATTCGGTCAGGCAGCTGATCATGTGGAACACCACGCCGGTACGGCGCGACTGATCGAAGTGCAGACCGTGTTGCACGACCACGTCGAACAAGTCGTCGACCGTCAGCACCTTCAGCCGGTCGTCCTCGAGGTGGTCCGTCGCGACCAGATACTTACTCAAGCCTTCGGGGGTCACGAACACGCCCCGCTCGCCGTCGTACGTGCCGCCGCACAAGAACTGCAGCGTCAGGAACGGATGGGTGGTTCCGCCCTTGCGCAGGTTCAGTTCGATCGCATACGGCGTCCACGCGCCCGTCTCGTCCTTCACGGTGACGAAATCGACTGCAAAGCGCCCTAATACGCCCATCTGCGCGAGATGGCGCCCGACCACCATCGCCGGCTCCGCGATGCTCGCCGCATAGCCGGGGTCGGCGGGGAACACACAGCCCAGGTACTTTTGACCGCTCGCCCCTCCGAGCAGCTGGTCATGTGTGGACAGCAACTCGACGGTGCCGTCGGGTAACGCGCGCATCTGCACGCTCGGGCTCTCGAGTGCGACTCCGGTGATCCGCTCTTCGACGATGCCGCCGCCTTTCTCGAACGCGGCCAGAAAGACCGGAACGGTCAAGGTTTCCGCCTCGGGTCGCATCGCGTGTATGCGCTCGGCGATCACCGCCGCTTCGTCCGGTGCGCCAGGAGCGGGCAGACCGTCCAGATCCAAAGAGGCATTTCCCGAACCCGACACTCCCTCGTTGATCTTGACGATCGCGTGTTTGATCGACGGGCGCCGCCCTCGCATGCCTTGTACCGCAGCGACGATGTCGTCGACGCTGTGCAGGTCCTCCGCACCGATCGGGTACTGCACCCCGCACTCCTCGAACATGCGACGGCAGCCGGTCTTGCTGCCGAGGTCGACGAGCCGCGGATCCGCCCCGTACATCGGAATGCCAAGCGACAGAGCGACATCACGCTCGAGCGGGGTGGTGTTGTACGGAATCAGATGACAGCGCTCGGGGTTCGGAATCAGGGACCGGACCTCCCGAAGCAGCCGCGGGCGCGCCAACAGCTTGGCGCTGAGTGATGTCGGTGACGCGTCGCCGATCGGTACGAGCGTGAGCCGGGCACGGGCATGGCTCGGTATCACGCCGGGCAGCAGCCCGAGGTAGTACTCGATGATCTTTTCCGAAATCGGCTGCGAGGTCACATATATCATCTGGAGTCGCGGCTGCCGCAGCAGCAGCAAGAGGAACAAAGCTCGTTCCTCCATTGCCTGCATCACCGTGCCACTGGACGCGGTCCTGCGCTCGATACTGATCGAGGGGACGACGACGACCGACTCGTCCACCAGGTTCTTCTGGATCGAATCCCATGCCTCGCCCATCGACAACTGCAGGTCGTCGAAGGCGCGATAGCGATCGTCTTCGTTCAGCTGACCCAGAGTGCGGCTCGGGGTTTGTAGTTGCGTCATGTTCCCTCCTCTTTCATTGCACGGATGTTGTGGACGCGAACGGTCCGGCTGAATCCTTTGGGCTGCACGTCGCCGACGAATTCGGCGTCAGCCATGTCCTCGATGGCGGCGAGGATGCGATCGGTCACCAGTACCTGCCATGGCCCTGCATCCGAGCACAGGCGCGCGGAGAGGTTGGTGACGCTGCCGATTGCGGCGTAGTCGAAGCGGCCTTCGAAGCCGATCCGGCCGAGAGTCGCAAAACCTTGAGCGATCCCCTGCCCGAGTGCGAGGTCGTAACCGCGCCGACGCCAGCCGAGCGCCAACTTCTCCACTGCATCCCGGATCTTCAGCGCCATCCGGACGGCGCGCTCGGCGGCGTCGTCGTGTGGAACGGGATCGTTGAAGAAGACCATGATGCCGTCGCCGGTGAATCGCTCCAGCGTGCCTTGATAACCGTGGATCAGCTCCCCCATCGCCCCGTGGTACTCGGCGAGGACGCCCATCACTTCCTCGGGCTCACTGGTCTCGGCGAATGGAGTGAAGTTCCTCAGATCGGCGAAGAGCACCACGATTTCGCGGCGATGGCTTTCCAGGAGGTGTTCGTCGCCGGTCACCAGATCAGCCAATTGCGGTGACAGGAAACGGCGTAACCGGTTAGACCGCTCCAACTCGGTGACCTGCGCAGCGACGCGCGACTCGAGTTCGGAGTTCCACGCTGCCAGTTCGGTCGCCTGGCGCCGAATTGTGTCGTGGTAGCGCTTGATACGAGCCAGCGACGCCACCCGGGCAAGCAGCTCGCTCTGGTCGAACGGCTTGGTGATGAAGTCGTCGGCTCCTGCCATGAGGGCGTTCAAGCGCTGCTCGCTGCCGCTGGCCGTGATCATCACCACCGGAAGGAACTCCGTCGACTCGTTGGACCGGATCCTGCGACAGACTTCGTAGCCGTCCATCTCCGGCATCACCACATCGAGAAGGACCAGATCGACGTCCTCGGTCTCGAGTTTCACGAAGGCGTCGGTTCCCGACGATGCGGTGAGAACGCGATGCCCGCGCGGTGTCAGGACGGCATCGAGCAGCCGCAGGTTGACCGATTGATCGTCCACCGCAAGAACTGTCACGGCGTCATCCATCAATTCCTCCCTCCGTACCAAGAACAGCCACGCCTCGCAGTGCGCTGAAGAGGTCCTCGCGACTGACCGGCTTGAGCAGTTGGGCCGCAGCACCGAGGGCCAGCCCTCGGGGTCGGTCGTCGACGATGGAGGCGATGACGACGGGAATGGCGGCGGTGTCGTCGGTCGACTTGAGTTCCTTCAGCACCTGCCAGCCGTCGAGTCGCGGCAACTTGATGTCGAGCACCACCGCCGCAGGCAGCACCTTGCGGATCAGCTCGAGGCCACTCGCACCGTCGGTCGATCGGATCACCTGCACCGGCGCGTCGTCGAGGTACGCCGACATGAGGTCGAGCGACGCCCGGTCGTCGTCGACGAGGACCACAACCGGGAACTCGCCGTCCCGCTGAGCAGTCGCCACTTCGGCGATCCGTGAGTGCACAGGAATCGCGAAGCCGAATGTACTACCCACGCCGACAGTGCTTTCCAGCCACATGTGGCCGCCGAACAGCCCGACGATTTTTCGGCAGAGCGTCAGCCCGAGCCCCGTGCCTTCTTCCCTGGCCGGCCCGCGGCCGCCCTGCTGGAAGGAGTCGAATATTTTCTCCTGATCCTCGGGTGGAACCCCGATACCGGTGTCGGTCACCGCGACCACGAGTTCGGCGCCGTTTCGATGAGCGCGTATGGATACCTTGCCGCCGTCCGGTGTGAATTTGACGGCATTCGACAGCAGGTTGAGGGCCACCTGTTTGAATCGCAGCTCGTCTGCCTCGATCTCTCCGATCTCCTCGGCGATGTCGACGGATATTGTGATGGCGTGTGCCGCGGCGCGCTCGCGGACCATGGCCAACGTGTAGTCGAGCGCGCTCGCGACCGAGAACATGCTCGGGTCGAGAACCATATGGCCCGCTTCGACTTTCGACAAGTCCAAGATCTCGTTCAGCAATTCGAGTAGATGCCGACCCGACTTCCAGATGTCGCGAAGGTACTCCTCCTGACGCTCGTTGATCTCGCCGAAACTGCGGTCCAGCAAAACTTCCGAGAACCCGATCACGGCGTTCAGCGGAGTGCGCAGTTCATGCGACATGCTCGCCAGGAACTCCGACTTGTGATTGCTCGCGATCTCGAGCTCGCGGCTCTGCGTCTCGAGCTCGCGGTATAGGCGCGCGTTGACGATGGCGAGCGCCGACTGGCTGGCGAAGGTTTCGAGCAGCTCGACGACGTCGGGCGGGAAGTCGCCGGTGCCGCGCCGGCGGATCACCAGCACACCGATCATCTCGTCGCCGACGATCATCGGAACGGCGAGCACAGATCGCCAGCCGTCCTGGAAGACGGTGTCCAGAAACACGTCGCGCTCCACCGCGGCGAGATCGGGAATCTCGAGCGGCTGGTCGGCAAGGGCGGACTGTCCGACGAGGCTCGACTTCCGGTCGATGGTGATGTCCCGCAACCGGTCCCAGAGAGCGGGGCTGCTTCCGTACCTGCCCCGGACGTGGAACGAGTCGGTCGCCTCGTCGTACTCCAGGATCGATCCGCCCTCGGTGCTCAGCGTGATATCGCCGAAGCCGAGGTTCGTCAGCCGAACGGCGTTGGCGACGACGCGCTCCAGGACTTCGTCGAGGTCGAGGCTCGAGCCGACGGCTTCGTCGACCTCGCGGAGGGCTTCGAGCTGCTCGACCTTGTCGGACAGCTCTGTGCCTCGCGACTCGAGGTCGTGCATCAGGTCGACCTGACGGAGCACGATCGCACCCTGCACGGCGAACTCTTCCAGAAGCTGGCGCTCGCGGTCGTCGAACGGGGCGACATCGGTGCGCCACATCGCCAGCACGCCGACGACCTCGTCCTGCAGGATCATCGGCGTGGACAGCAGTGTACGAAAACCGGTGAGCCGCTGCAGGTCCAGGCGACCATAATCGGCGTCGGCGAGCACGTCGCGAATCTGGACGGTGCATTTGTCCTCGGCCGCGCGGCCGACGGTTGACGAACGACCTTGCGCGATCGGGTGCTCCACCAGATATCTGCGGTAATCCTCGGGGGTCTCGTCCGAGACCCGCGATAGCCGGAACACATCGCCGTCGCGAAGGAAAAGCTGAGATGCGGCCGCCCCGCACAGTCGCGCGGCGTATTCGAGCACGGTGTCCAGGACCGCGCCAGGGTCGAAGGCATGGCGACCGAGCGCAGCCAGAATCTCTCGGCTCGCGGCCAACTGCTCACGCGCATCGTGCAATTCGCGATCGGGTGCGGTCATGTCCGTCCCTTTTCGGACTTGGTGACCGTTATCGTGGTCCACGCGCCGACGTGAATGCGGTCGCCGTCGGACAATGCGGTTTCTTTCCCGTTTCCGAGCAGGTCGTCGCTCTCGTTGAGGGTCGTTCCGTTGGTCGAGCCGAGGTCGGTGATCGTCAGGCCCGAATCGCGTACCTGCAGGACGGCGTGCTGTGTGGAGACGCCGCGATCGATCGGATGGATGCCGAGGTCGATGCCGGGATCGACGCCTTGCTTTCGGTTGTTCCGCCCGATCAAGGTCTTGTCGTAGAGCCTGATTCGGCGTTCGGGAAAGACCTCGGGGAACTCGACGGTGTCGGGACCGCCGCGGGCGATGACGCGTTTGTAGTATTCGCGGTCGGCGGTGACGACGGCGGTCCACTGGATTGCCACTGCAGCGCCGGCCGGCTGCGGCGTCGCCGCGGGCGCCGGTACCGCCGAATCGTGGCCGCATGACTCACAGAAGCGGTCACTGATCGTTGCGCCGCACGCCGCACATGACGTCGCGACCGCGGCAGTCGCCGCCGGAGCTTCCACGGGTGATCCGCACACCGTGCAGTAATCGGTGGCTTCTGTGGCGTGGCCTTCGGAGCAGGTCGGCATCAGGCCTCCTTCTTCCGTACGCGTGCGGTTCGAGTCGATCGTGCGTCGAGGGCCATCTCGTCGGCCGCGGCGACATCGCGCCGCAGCCGGGCGGTACCCGAGTACTTGTCGACCTCGATGAGTTTCTCCAGCAGCTTGGCCGTCCCGTCGTTGCCCGACTCGACAGCGAGTTCCATCGCGCGATGAAGCTTGGCGGTCGCCGTCGGGGTGTCGCCGTTCTTCAGCGCCGCCAGCCCTTCTTGCGCCGATTCCATGATCTCGATCTGACCCGTGTAGTGCGCGACACGTTCGCTGATTTGGGCCGAGAGCGCGGTGTCCGTGGTCCAAAAGACCTTCACGAGACCTTCGCTGAGCGCCTTGTCGTCGGCGACGATCGTTATCCGCGCGGCCAGCTTTTCGCGTCCTGCATCAGCCGGTTCCACCTCGACCTGTATGTGATAGTCGCGTTCCTCCTGGCCCCACGCGCCGAGAGGATATTCGCCGCGTTGGTTTCCGGCGTCGACTCGCCGCGCAGTGAGGTCTTGCACGCTCGGCGCGACTTGCTTGACGAAGGCGACGCGGGCCCCCGCCGGAGTCCAGAGTCGCAGGGTCAGTTCGGGGATCGCTTTCGCCATCGATGTGCGCATTATCGCGGCGAAGTCATTGGCGAGGTCTGCCGGATCGGCGACGATGTCCACCGTGCCCATCAGCGCGTCCGAGATGGCCCGTAGTTCGTCGACGTGCCAGTCGGTGCCCACTCCCCTGCAGTCGCAGGTGAATTCGCCTTCACTCAGGCCGATTTCCTCGCCCAGCTCCTCTGGCGCCTCGTGCTCGTCCTTGCCGTCGGTGAGCAGAATCGCGTGGGTGAGCGCGTCCCGGTTATATGCGGCGATCTTGCGGACGTACGCGAGCCAGGTGCCCATCGCGGTCCCACCGTTGGGTTGCAGGCTTTCGATGGCCCGCGCCGCCGCTGCCCTGGTCGTGTCGCTGGCCGATACCGGCTGCCCGTCGGCAGGGTAGATAGGAGTGGCCATTTCGGTGCCGCCGATGATCGCGAAGTGAGTGCCGTCGGCCATCTCGTTGATCGCTGCATTGGTCGCCCGTTTCGCTTCGTCGAACTTCCCCTTGGGCGACTTCATCGACGTGGAGCAGTCGATGATGATGGCCTCCACCCGTTCCGGAAGCTTGTCGGCGACCAGCTCGCCGCCGACCGCGATCGTCACGATGGCGTCGACCAGGCCCGCTCCCTCAGCGAGATACTGGTTGTGGTCGACATCCACGGCGATGCTCGAGAGATCCTGCCGCTCAACCGAACTCATAGTGGACCTCCGATCGGGATCACCGCGACGGTGACGTTGTCTTGGCCGCCGGCGGCCAGCGCGTAGTCGACGAGTGCCGACGCCGCAGCCGCTGCGTCGAGTCCGGAGCAGGTCTTCGCGATGTCGTCGGCCTCGGGCAGGTAGTTCCACAGCCCGTCGGTGCACAGCAGGAGAACGCCAGGCTCGGTGACGGTCATGAACGGCGTACCGGACGCCGACCACGGCGTCGCCTCGGCATCGGCGCCGAGCCATCGGGTCAGGGTGTGCTCGCCGGCCTGCACCGCGACCGAATCGGCAGCGACGCCAGCGGAAATCAGTTCCTGTGCGACGGAGTCGTCAACGGTGAGGCATCGCGCCACGCCGGGAGATTCGGGCAGCCAGTAGACCCTACTGTCCCCCACGTTGCCGACAGCGACGTCCACTTCGCCCGTCGAGGTGGGTACGACGGCCACGGCCGCATACGTGCACGACGGCGCGATCTCCATTCTTCTAGTGTCGGCACCTGCGTCGGCCGCCGCCTTTGCGGCTCCGACCAGACCCGCCAGTGCCGCCGAGTGTGAGTTACCCGATGCGGCAAGAGCGTCCAGCATCGCATCGACGCCGGCCGCCGAAGCGCTCCTGGCCGCCGTCTCGGCGGCGGACGACGTGGACACCCCGTCACACACGGCGACAGCGATCGCGTCGCCCGCTTCACACGTAACGACTCCCGCTGCTGCGGCGTCCTCGTTGCGCGGATGCTCGAGTCCGCGGTCGGTGACGAGAACGATGCCGTCGAGTTCGGCTTGGTCGCGATCGGGTTCGGCACGCCGCTGGCCGCAGACGGAGCAATACTGGTCGACATATGTGCCGTTCCCGCAATCGGAGCAAACCGGCGACGCCGCCAGCGCGACACGAGGGATTTTGACTCGGCGTACTGCAGACAACAGGGTGCCGCAGCTTTCACAGAACCGGTCTGCGGGCACGACGGTCGCACCGCACTGCATACACGTCACCTCCCCCGCGCTCATAGTCTGGTCCTCGGCCGGATCGCGTTCGCCTTTTCCACCAACTCGATCCGCGTCCAGACGTCGGTCGCCTCACGGGCAAGGGCGCGGTAGCACTGCTCCATTCCGATACGCACGCCCGGTTCGTCGAAGTCGGCGCCGAGCAGCCGCGCGGTTTTTGGGCTGTTTCCCGCTTCGAGCCAGTCCAGTGCGGCACCGAACACCATCAGCCGCAACCTTTCGCGCTTCGCGGCGGATTCGAGCGTCAGCCCGGATGCACGGTTGCCCGCGTCGAGCAGTGCAGGTTCGTCGAGGTTCTCCGCCGTCCGTCCATCGAGCAGAATTTCGATCGAGGCCGTCCCTGCCGCGGTGAAATGCACCGATGCGGCCGTGATTTGGTCGAGTGTCGCGATGGCGCCATCGCGGTCGCCGACTCGTGCGCGCTCCCGCGCCAACCCGAATGCCGCGCTGTAGAAGGTGTGGTTCGTCCGCCACACCGTCTCGTAGTAGCGGGCGGCGTCCTCGTGCGCGCCCCGAAGTTCGGCGGTGGCGGCGAGCGCGAGTTTGGGGTCGAGCTCACCGGGCAGAATCGCCAGCACCGCATCGAAGTCTGCTGCAGCCGAATCGAAGTCGCCTTCAAGCAAGGCGCACTGCGCGCTGTACCACTTCAACCGCCAGTCCCCGGGGATGACAGCGTCGAGTTCGGCGAGGCGCTCACGGGCATCCTTGGCGGCACCGAGCTCGAGGGAAGCGCGGACGAGTCGCAGCGGGACCTCGACGGAGTTGCTACGACGAGTGGCCTCGCCGACGGCGTGCTGGAGCGTCTGCTCCAATTGGGCGGGCGGGGTGCCGCTCGTCGTCGCGAGGAGCGCCGCGCCCGGATCGTTCGCGTCGACCCTGGGCACACCCAGTGCCGCGATCACCGACGTCACCGTCAGCGGAATGTCCCATCCCGCACCGTAGATGGCGCGCTGGGGACTGAAGTGGGTCGAGAGCCGGGGCTGCGGCCTTCCGGTATCAGCGGCAACGACCTCGTGCAGCACACCGGTCAGCTGGTCGGCGAGTTCTTCGATGGTTGCGAATCGCCGTGCAGGTTCGGTGTCGGTGGCACGCAGGATGGCTCGATACAACGACTCATGGGTCTTGAACACGGGCACGGTGTCGGGGCCGGGTAAACCGCCGTTCTCCTGCGGAAAATCCATGACGAGGACCGCGAGTGTGCGCCCGACGGTGTAAACGTCACTGGCGACGGTGGGTCCGGTGCGGGCAATCTCGGGCGCCTGGTATCCGCGGGTCCCGTAGATCACGCAGTCGTCGTCGTCCATGGCAACGGTGGCACCGAGATCGATCAACTTCAACTGCTCATCGCTCTGCATCACGTTGTCGGGCTTGAAATCGCAGTAGGCAAGCCCTTCCTCGTGCAGATATCCCAGTGCGGGTGCGATCTCGACGATGTAGGCGACGGCCTGGTCGGGCGGCAGAGGACCGTTGTGCGCCTTGCGGATCTGCTTCAGCGACGTGCCGCCGACGTATTCCATGACGATGTAGCCCATCGCCGTGCCCGACTGATCCGTGTGCTCGACGAAGTTGTGGATGCGCACGATGTTCGGGTGTTCCACCTCGGCGAGTGCCAGCGCCTCGGCCTCGGCGGTGGCCATCGCGTCGGCGTCGGCGGAGTTGACCAGACCCTTGAGCACGACCCAACGGTTGTGCACATTGCGGTCGATCGCCAGGTAGATCCAGCCGAGGCCGCCGTGCGCGATGCACCCTCGCACCTCGTACTGGCCACCGACCAGATCTCCACGAGAAAGCTTGGGAACGAACGAGAACCGGGTTCCGCAGGAGGGACAGAAGCCTTCTACGCGGCCCGGCATCCCGTCACGGGTACGTCCGACGGGTTTGTTGCATTCCGAGTTGCTGCAGAACCGCTGCGACTCCGGCACCTGGGGGTCGGTCAGGATTGCCTTGACGGGATTGCCCTTGGGGACGGGCGGGATCGCGACGATGCCCGCGCCGAGACGGCCGCGGGTACTGCCGGTCTTCGACGATCCGGTGCGGGCCGATCCGCGCGAACGCGGTGTCGACGCCATGGGAGCAGTCGACGTCGGCACCGCTTTGGTGGGAGCAGGCGCCGTGCCACAGACGTCGCAGTAACCGTCGATAACCGTTCCGCCGCAGTCGGGTTCAGCGCACGTCATCGCGTCTTCTCCCGCTTGGCGGACACCAGCTGTTGGTAGTCCACGACGGCTTGGGTCACAGCGCGCAGATCGCACGGCCGCCGGGACAGCAGGCCGGCCGCGATCCGTCGGGACGACACGAGGTCCGGATCGTCGGCCAGCCCGAGCCGTGTTGCCTTGGCCTCGTACACCTTCAGTCGTCCCTGGAGTTCATCGCGGCGGTCGAGCAGACCGTGCGCCAGGCGTTCGTCTTGATGTACGTGCTCGAGCGCCGTCGCGACTCGTCGCTGGAGCTCGCGAAGTGCCGTCGGATCCGGCGCGGTCATGGACTCCAGTTCAGCGCGTAGCTCCGGTTCGATGTCGGTGGATACCGGAAGCGGCCCGGTCAGCACGTTCTGAGTCGCCCGCTGGCGGGTCTGACTTGCGTGTCGCACCGCATCGCGTAGCGCGTCGAGTTGCACGGCGGTGGCCGCGACCGCCTTCGGCCAATTTTCCTGCAGCGCAGTGAGTTCTGCGATCGCAGCCATTCGACGCTCGACATCGTGGGTCTTCAGGGACAGCGGATCGGAGGCCGACACGGTCAGCAGATCGGTGACTTCCTGCAGAACCGCGGTACCGGCGTCGTCGAGTCGTTTCAACAACGGCGCAAGCCCTTTCGCGACCGTCGTGTTGATCTCGTCCACAGCGTCGAGGAATTCTTTGGCCTTGAGAAAGTCGCCCCGGATTCGTGTCAGCTCGGTTGCCGAAGCGATGTCCACCCACAGCTGAGCCAGCACCGGCTCGATGACCGACCACTGCCGCGCAGTCACACCGGTTGGCGGATACCGTCGCACGTGTTCGAGACCCGGATGGTTGTCGAGTGCCACGAGGTCGGCTGACAAGCGGTCAACGCTGAGCTGATCCATGATCAATCCTGATACCTCGGCATCGGCGGCCCGGGCGATTGCCCGAGAGGGGTCAGCAGCCACCGGTTGTACAGCCGTTGCCACGTTCCGTCCTCGCGGAGGTCGGCGAGGACACCGTTGACGAACCGAACCAGAT
>JBKPSU010000195.1:0-17211 GCA_046735135.1 Actinomycetota bacterium | reverse complement strand
CGGTTCCGGTGGGGCGGCCGGCTTGGGGGCCACCTTCTCCGGTGCGGGGGCCGCCTTCGCCGGGGCGGCCTTCTTCGCGGGCGCGCCATTGCCGTCGGCCTTGACCTTGTCCGCTGCGGGCTTTGCTCCGCCGAAGGACTCGCGCAGCCGACGCGCGACGGGTGCCTCCACTGTGGAGGATGCGGATTTAACGAATTCGCCCTGTTCGCTCAGTCGGGCGAGCACTTCTTTGCTGGTTACACCGAGTTCCTTAGCCAACTCGTGAACGCGGGCCTTGCCTGCCACTTACTCTCCTGTCTAGAGGCGCAAGCGGTGGTGGGCCGCGCCCCGGGTTTAGCTACGACGCATGGTCATCGTCTGGACTTCACGGTGTGCTCATGTTCTTCGCTGCCTGTTCTCTTGCCGGGTGCCGAGGCGCTTCGAAGGACTCGAAGTGCTCCAGCACCGCGGATGTATCCGGTGAGCCGGTGATGCGCAACGCTCGAGCGAATGCTCGCCGCCGGATTGCTGCGTGCAAACACTGCTGGTCAGGGTGCAACCAAGCGCCCCGCCCCGGCAGAGTACCCGCTGCGTCAACGGTGACGGCGCAATCGCCATTCCCGCCGCCGACAGCAACCACACGAAGCAGTTCAACGGCCAGCTCTCGCTTCCGGCAGCCGACGCACGTCCGTACGGGTCCGTCCGTACTTCGATGCGGCGAAGCCGAAGTCTCGCGCTGGATCACGCCTGAGTCTACCGTCTGAGCCCTTGCGGACCGAAACGCCGGGGCGACCTCTATCTCTCGTGCACAGCGCCGTGTGTCGCGCCCGGATTTGCCGGACTGTCCTGCGCGGTCGCGGCGTCGCTGCGGATGTCGATGCGCCAGCCGGTCAATCGGGCGGCGAGCCGGGCGTTCTGGCCCTCCTTGCCGATGGCCAGCGACAGCTGGAAGTCGGGCACTACGACGCGGGCCGCTCGACCCGCCTCGTCGATCACCGACACCGAAATCACCTTGGCCGGTGACAGCGCATTGGCCACGAACTTCGCGGGGTCCTCGTCGTAGTCGATGATGTCGATCTTCTCGCCGGACAGTTCACTCATCACGTTGCGGACTCGCTGGCCCATCGGGCCGATGCAGGCGCCCTTGGCGTTGAGGCCGGGCGCCCTGGACGTGACGGCGATCTTCGAGCGATGGCCCGCCTCGCGCGCCACGGCCACGATCTCCACGGAGCCGTCGGCGATCTCGGGCACTTCGAGGGAGAACAGCTTGCGGACGAGGTTGGGATGGGTGCGCGACAGCGTGATCAGCGGCTCGCGGGCGCCGCGGGTGACGCCGACGACGTAGCACCGCAGCCGGTCGCCGTGTTCGTATCGCTCGCCGGGGACCTGCTCTGCCGCCGGGATGACACCCTCGGAGCCCTTTGTCTCGCTGCCCATCCGGACGACGACGAGGCCGCGGGCATTGGCGCGATTGTCGCGCTGGATGACACCGGCCACGATCTCGCCCTCGCGGGTGGAGAACTCGCCGTAGTTCTTCTCGTTCTCGGCGTCACGTAGCCGCTGCAGGATCACCTGGCGCGCGGTGGTGGCCGCGATGCGGCCGAATCCCTCTGGGGTGTCGTCCCATTCGTTGAGGACGTTGCCGTCTTCATCGGTTTCGCGCGCCATCACCTTGACCAAGCCGGTCTTGCGGTCGATTTCGATGCGGGCGTCGGCCTCGTGGCCCTCGGTATGGCGATAGGCGGTCAGCAACGCCGACTTGATGGTCTCGACGACGACGTCCACCGAGATGCCCTTGTCGGCCTCGATGGCGTGTAGGGCCGCCATGTCGATGTTCATGCTTGCGCCCCCTTCCCCGATGGGCTGGCCAGCTCCATCTCGCGCTGGTTCGGCGCTGAAAACTCCACCTGCACAACAGCTTTGGCGATGCCGTCGAGCGGCAGCTCGCGCACGGAGTAGTTCCCTCGGCCGCCCTCGCGCACCACCAGTTGCACAGCGCCGTCAGATGTCTGGCCCAACCGGCCCGTCAGCTGCGAGCCGTCCGACAGGGTCATCTCCACCTTGCGGCCACGGGCGCGCCGGTAGTGCTTCTCCGTGGTCAACGGCCGCTCGACACCCGGCGACGTCACCTCGAGCACATACGTCGAACCCGAATTCGTTGAATCCACACTGTCCAACAGTTCGGATGCCGACCGCGACAACGTCGCTATCGAATCAAGATCCAGACCTTTGTCCGCGTCGGCAATGACGGTGATACGGGGCGGACGCGTCGCTGTGTCGATGACGACGTCTTCGATTTCATAGCCCGCGCGCGCGAATTCGCCATCGAGTAGCTCGATCACCTGCTTCTGCGAGGGCAATCTCGCAGACCGCAGCTGCGGATCCGATGCCACGGCGAGCTCCTCATGTTGAATTGTCCCGACGAGGCCAACGATACGCCAGTAAACATATGGCGAACTGCAATCCAGTGGGCGTGCTCAGCGAATGCACAGTGCCGTTTTTCGCAATGGCAGGATTGGGGCTGTGCCAAGCCCCCGTCCCGTCGTCAGCAGGCGACGCGTGCTTCTCGGGGCGGCGGTCCTGGCGGCCCTCGGCGTCGCGAGCGCGGCATGCGGCAAGCCACCGCCACCGCCGGACCTCGACGACCTCCGTGCACAGATGGATCTGGCCCGCAGCGACAGCCAGATGGCAAGCGATGCCGTCGCGACCGCGATACCGCAGCTGAAGCCGGCGCTGTCCGCGGTCGCCTCCGACCGATCGAAGCACGCGCAGGCACTGTCCGACGAGATCGCCAGGATGACCGGCGAGGCCGCTACGTCGTCGTCGGCCACCACCACGACGAGCACGACCCCGGCAACCGCGCCCACCAGCAAGGACGTCGTCGCCGCACTGCACAAATCGGCCGACAGCGCGACCCAGCTGGCGGCTCAGCTGTCCGGGTACCGGGCCGGGTTGCTCGGGTCGATCGCCGCGTCGTGCACAGCGGCCTACGCGGTGGCGCTGGTATGACCTCCCCCGAACCGACGAGCCCGTCGCGTCCGCCGGACGCCGACGCCGGCGCCCTGTACGACGCGGTGACCACCGAGCACGCCGTGATCTACGGCTACGGGTTCGTGTCGGCGCATACGACGCCAGAAGCCAACGAGCTGGTGTCCACCGCGCTAGCAGAACACCGCGAACGGCGAGAGGCCGCGATCAAGATGCTCACCGACCGCAAAGTCGACGCGCCGCTGCCGTCGGCCGGCTACCAGTTGCCGACGCAGGTCGACAACCCGACCGACGCCGCGAACCTCGCAGTGCGGATGGAAGAGGACTGCGCCGAGGCCTGGCGGGCGGTGCTCGAGCAGGCGACCACCAGCGAAGAACGCGCGTTCGCGGCCAAGGCGCTCACCGAGTCCGCCGTGACGGCCGCACGCTGGAGCCGGGTGCTCGGCGTGTGGCCGGTCAGCGTCGCCTTCCCCGGCGGAAACGAATAGCAACCGATAGCGCCCTATCCCACAACTGTTGCGTTTGTTGCGGCAAAGTGCGAGAGAACGCCGCAACAAACGACACAGTTCGCGAGGTCATCCGGCCCAACCCGCTTCGCGCAGCTTCGCCGCGACGCGCTCGACGACCGACCGCGGACGCGACATCATCTCGGCGCTGACGCGAACGACCGACCAGCCTTCCGACTCGGCAATGACTAACCGCTCGATGTCCCACGCCCTCTGACGAGCATCAGACCAGTGCTGCTCTCCGTCGTACTCGACAGCGACCTTCCACTCTGGCCACCCGATGTCGACGCGGATGCGGACATTGCCGTATTCATCTCGAATGCAGATCTGCGTCTGAGGATTCGGCAGGCCGCCGCGAATGAGAATCAGGCGCAGCCGCGATTCTTGCGGCGACTCTGCGCCTGCGTCGACGAGATCCAACGCGGCACGCAGCCGTCGCCGACCCTTGACTCCCGGACGGTCATCCGCAAGAGCCACTACATCGGCGACCTTGATGTTGGTGGCTCGGAGGAGGGCATCCAGGACGGGCACCGACTTATCAACTAGGTGGAGGCGCCCGATGTCGAGCGCTGTGCGCTCTGGCGTCGTCAACCGCACATCGTCAACCCAGTTCACGTCGTCCGGTGGCAGTTGATAAGTCCGCACCTTGATTCCTGGCGGGTGACGCCTGTCGCGTCGGCACAGCTCGGCGGCGCGATCGGCGTCAAGCCATTTGGTGCCATAGATCGCGGCCGCGGAGCAGCCGATGAGCGTCGCCTCGCCACCACACCAGAGCCATGCGGATCGCGCGCGGTCGGCAGCTGTCAGGACGGCTGACTTCGGGACGTACACGTTGCGATACACGCTGCGGTAGTCCGTGCGAAGTTCCCATGTCGTCAACTCGCCTCGCGCCACAGCCTCCTGCCCGAGAAACGGTTGCCATCCCGCGCCCACGGCGATATCGACGGCGCGCTATCGCGGGCGGTTCCGACTGTGTCGTTTGTTGCGGGAAAGTGCGAGTAGTCGCCGCAACAAACGCAACAGTTGGGGGTTTGGCCCGCTAGCCGGCGATTGCCTGCGCGACCTGCTGCGCGGCGCCGTCGACGGCGATCTCGCGCGTCTCGCCGCCGAACCGATTGCGCAGCTCGACGACGCCGTCGGCCCAGCCGCGGCCGACCACGACGATCCACGGCACCCCGAGCAGCTCGGCGTCCTTGAACTTCACTCCCGGCGACGATTGCCTGTCATCGAGCAGCACCTCGACGCCGAGCCCGTCGAGGTCGGCGGCCAGCTCCTCGGCGCCCGCGCGGGCGGCGCTGTCCTTGTTGGCGATGACGACGTGGGCGTCGAAAGGCGACACCGACGACGGCCAGCGCAGGCCGAGCTCGTCATGATGCTGTTCGGCGATCACCGCCACCAACCGGGACACCCCGATGCCGTAGGACCCCATCGTCAGCCGCACCGGCTTTCCGTCCTCGCCGAGCACGTCGACGGTGAACGCATCGGTGTACTTGCGGCCGAGCTGGAAGATGTGGCCGATCTCGATGCCCCGGGCCGACACCAGCGATCCCGCCCCGTCAGGCGACGGGTCGCCGTCGCGCACCTCGGCCGCTTCGATGGTGCCGTCGGCGGTGAAGTCGCGGCCCATGACCAGGTCGACAACGTGCTTGTTGGGCGCGTCCGCGCCGGTGATCCACGCGGTGCCGTCCACGATACGTGGATCGACCAGATAGCGAACACCGTTGTCCCGCAATCCTTTCGGACCCACATACCCCTTGACCAGGAACGGGTTCTTGGCGAAGTCCGCGTCGTCGAGCAACGCGAACTCGGCGGGGTCGAGCGCGGCGCCGAGCCTCTTTTCGTCGACCTCGCGGTCACCGGGCACCCCGACGGCCAGCAGTTCCCATTCGCCACCGGGCGCTCGAACTTTGAGCAGTACGTTCTTGAGGGTGTCCGCGGCGGTGACCGTGCGCCCGAGGTCGATGGCGTTGGCCCATTCCACCAGCGTTGCGATGGTCGGCGTGTCCGGGGTGTCGTGCACCTTGGCCTCTGGCAGACCGTCGGTTGCAATGGCGTCGGGCACCGCGGTGACCACCGCCTCGACGTTGGCCGCAAATCCCGATTCCAGGCACCGCACGAAGGTGTCCTCGCCCACCTCGCTTTCGGCGAGGAACTCCTCGGATGCGCTCCCACCCATCGCGCCGGACACCGCCGAGACGATGACGTAGCGGACCGCCAAGGTATCGAAGATGCGCTGGTAGGCGTCGCGATGACGCTGGTAGGCGGCTCGCAGGCCGTCATCGTCGACATCGAACGAGTAGGAGTCCTTCATCACGAACTCGCGGCCGCGCAGGATGCCCGCCCGCGGTCTGGCCTCGTCGCGGTACTTCGTCTGGATCTGATACAGCAGCACCGGGAAGTCCTTGTACGAGCTGTACTCCCCCTTCACCGTCAGTGCGAAGAGCTCCTCGTGGGTGGGCCCCAGCAGGTAGTCGTTGTCGCGGCGATCCTTGAGCCGGAACACGCCATCGCCATACTCGGTCCACCGGTTCGTCGTCTCGTAGGGGCCTCGCGGCAGCAGCGCGGGGAACAGAATCTCTTGGCCGCCAATCGCGTTCATCTCATTGCGGACGACCCGCTCGATCTTGCGCAGCACCCGCAGTCCCAGCGGGAGCCAGCTGTAGAGCCCCGGTCCGACTGGGCGGACGTAGCCGGCCCGGATCAGCAGCTTGTGGCTTGGGACCTCGGCATCGGCCGGGTCGTCGCGCAGTGTGCGCAGGAACAGCTCGGACATGCGGGTGATCACAGCCCGCTAGCTTATAGAGCGCTGGAAGTCACGCGACCTTGACCCGAAACACTTCGGTCTCTTCGGGAAGACCCTTCAGTCGGTGCGATCCCAGGTCTTCGAAGACGAGCCCCGAGCCGACGGAGAGATCGCGCACGGTGCGGCTGGTCAGCACCTCGCCCGCGCCCGCCATCGCCCCGATCCGCGCACCGACGTGCACGGCCATCCCGCTCCACTCGTCGCCGCGCTTCTCGCATTCGCCGATGTGCACGCCGGCCCGGATCGGAATGCCGTGTGTCGCCAGCGCGGGCACAAGGTCGAGACCGCAACGAGCGGCCTTCGTCGGCCCATCGAACAATGCGAAGATTCCGTCGCCGGTGTGCTTGGCGCGCCGACCGCCGTCCTCGCGAGCACCGTGTCGACGAGCCGGTCGTGGTCGTCGAGGTGGTGGCGCCAGTGCTCGTCGCCTTGCGCGGCAAGCAATTCCGTCGAGCCGACGATGTCGGTGAAAAGCACGGTGCTCAGCACCCGCTCGGCAGGCATCGCATCCGCTTGCTGCCCAACGAATTCGAGGGTTGCCCGTGGAAGCAGCTCGACCAGGTCTGTCGCATAGTGTTCGCCCGGCGGCAGTTCGCGCAGGTCGGCGTTCGGAATCCGCGCGGCCAGCTCCGCTGCGGATTCGAAAGGCGCGATGCGGTCGCCCCTGCGCCCCATCACCAAGGTGGGTGTGCGGACGCTGTCGAGCACTCCGCGGACGTCGATCTCCGCGACCGCCTGCCACATCAGCCGTGCCATCATCGGGCTCGCCGACGCTCGCTGCTCGCGACCCCACATCTCGCGGACGCCCGGTATATCGGCGACCGGCCCAAAAAACAGCTCTGCCAAAGCCCCCTCGCCCCAATGGTTCTCGATGTCGTCATAGCCTGCGGCAATCTGCTCCGGCGTGAAGCCCCACGGGCGGTCGGGCAAGTCCTGAGAAAACCGAGATCGTCCATGCGTTCGTCGATCGGCGGCACGTGAGAGACGGGATCCGAGAGGGCCGGTCCCGCGCTTGTCCCAGACGATCAGCCGAACATGTCGGCTGAGTCGTTCGGCCACACCGGCATACAAGGTGGTCGGGTCGTCATACAGATCGACATTGCTGACCCAGCCGGGCACGAGTACGACCGGTATATCGCCGTCGCCCATCTCTCGATAGGCGAGCCGGATGTCCCCGTTTCGCGCATATTTGACCCGTCCGATGCTCACGCCGCAAAGTGTGACACCGACCGCCGCTCAACGGTCGGATTTTCTACGGCTGGTCTTCCTCCAGCTCGCCCGCCTCGAACGCCTCGCGGTTGTGCTGGGCGGCGGCGATCTGCCGCGCGCTGAAGCCGATACCGAGCGCGGCGGCCGACCCTGTGATCGCGATGCCTGCCACCCACAGCAGCGAGTAGGCGTAGCCGGCATCCAGCGCGTCGAGCTGCCTTGGCATCATCTCCTTGACGGGTCCGGTCGTGCCGCCGAGGTAGAGCGTGCGCGACGTCTGCACCGCCTGGACGACCACCAAGCACCAGTGGGCCACCGAGGTTGTACACCATCAACTGGATCGCCGACACCGGACCGATCTCGCGCGGCCCGACGTCGGCAACGGCAAACAGCGGCATGATCACCGAGATCACGCCAATTCCGAAGCCGCCCACCACGATCAGCACGACGAAGCCGGGGAAGTACGAGATCGACCGGTCCAGCGTGGAGCCGTACAACATGGCCGCGAGCACCAGCGTCCCGCAGCCGATGATCAACCATCGCGGCGCGATGGCAGGGGCGGCACGCGTGGCCAGCACGGTGCCCAGGCCAAACGCCGCGGCGAATGGCAGGAAGGCGACGCCCGCCCGAAGCGCGGAGTACCCCATCACGTCCTGCACGTAGAGCCCGATGGTCACCGTCGCTGTCAGCATCACGCCGCCCGCCATGAACAGCGAGGCGAACGTCATCACGCGGCTGCGGTTGTCGAACACCGAGAACGGGATGATCGGGTGCTCGGCGGTGCGCTCGACGATCAGGAAGGCGATGAGGAACACCACCGTCGCGACGCCTGCGCCGATCACCCACGGATCGATCCAGCCGCGCGGTGGCCCTGCGTGAAAACCAGCACGGCCGATGTGCACGCCAGCGTGGCCAGCTAGGCGCCCACGACGTCGAGCTTGAGCCGCTCATGGCGCGTCTCGGCCAGCCGGGTAACGGCGATCCAGACGATGAGGATGCCGATCGGCACGTTGATCAGGAACGCGGCCGCCACGAGATGACCGTCAGCGCGCCGCCTAGCACCAGCCCGAGCACCGACCCGGACGCCTGCATGGCGGCGGACACCGCGAACGCGTGGTTGCGCGCCTGGCCGACGGCGTAGGTGGTCGCGATCAACGCCAGCCCGGTCGGGGCGGCGATGGCCGCACCGTGCCCTGGACGGCACGGGCGACGATGAGCGTGATGCCGTCGGTGGCAAGGCCGCACACCAGCGACGCGACTGTGAAGACGCCGACGCCGGACAGGAACGCCCGCTTGTGCCCGATCGCGTCGCCGACGCGCCCGCCGATGAGCAGCAGGCCGCCGAAAGTCAGCACATAGGCCGTGATGACCCAGCTCTTGCCTGCGTCGGAGAGGTCGAGCTCAGCCTGGAGCCGCGGCAGCGCGACGACGACGATGGTGCCGTCGAGCCTCGACATCAGCTGCATGCCGGTGATCGCGAATATCGCGATGCCAAGCACGTGCGTTGTCAGATTCGACGCGGACCGGTCCGTCGACTCCTCAGAAGCCCCCGCCGCAGGCATGGGTCGCCAGCCTACCGACCGGCGGAATTCGGCGTGATTACCGGCGCTCAGCGCGGAAAATCACGCCGAAATCGCTAAAGGTCGCCGTGGTCGATGGCGTCCTTGACCTCTTGCGCGTGCGCGACCTGATCGGCGCTGTAGCCGATGAACAGCGCGGCACCGCCGACGATCACGGCCACCGCCGCGACCCACAGCAGGCCGTACGTGTAGCCCTGATCGAGCGCGTGCAACTGCGACGAGTCCATGTTCTTGACCGGGCCCGTGGTGCCGCCCAGGTACAGCGTCCGCGACGTGATGACGGCCTGGACGACCGCGAGCACGACCGGGCCGCCGAGGTTCTGCAGCATCAGCGCGATCGCCGAGACCGGGCCGATCTGGTCGAAGCCGACGCCCGCGATGGCCGAGACGGTCAGCGGGACGACGATCATGCCGATGCCGAAGCCGCCGACGACGATCGGCAGCACCAGGTCGGGGAAGTATGGGATACCGCGATGCAGCGTCGAGCCGTACAGCATGGCGCCGAGCACGAGAATGCCACCGGCGATGGTCAGCACCCTCGGGCTGAACATGGACACCAGATGCGACGACAGGCCGAGGCCGACGCCGAGCGCGACGACGAACGGGATGAAGCCGATGCCCGCGCGTAGTGCGCTGTAGCCCAGGATGTCCTGGACGTAGAGGCCGATCAGCACCGTCAAGGTGAACATCACGCCGCCGGCCAGGAAGATCGCCGCGAAGGTGGCCACTCGGTTGCGGTCCTTGAACAGATCGAACGGCACGACCGGGTTGTCGGCGGTGCGCTCGACGAACAGGAACGCGATCAGCAGCACGCCCGCGATGGACAACGAGCCCATCGTCAGCGGCGAGATCCAGCCCTTCTCCGGCCCCATGGAGAAGCCGTACACACCCGCGGTACAGCCGAGGGTCGCCAGGATCGCGCCGGTGGCGTCGAGCTTCAACCGCTCGCGGTGGGTCTCCCGCAGCGTGGTGCGGGCCAGATAGATCATGATCAGCCCGATCGGCACGTTGACCAGGAACGCCAGCCGCCAGGACACTTCGGTCAACGCTCCGCCGAGGATGAGCCCCATCACGGAGCCGACACCGGTCATCGCGGCGAACACCGCAGTGGCGGCGTTGCGGGCCGGGCCCTTGGGGAACGTCGTTGCGATCAGCGCGAGACCGGTCGGCGAGGCGATCGCCGAGCCGACACCCTGCAGCAGCCGGGCGATGACCAGGGTGGTCTCGTCCCACGCCACGCCGCACAGCACCGAGGCGATGGTGAACAGCGCCACGCCGACAATGAAGGTGCGTTTGCGGCCGATGGTGTCGCCCAGCCGCCCGCCGAGAAGCATCAGGCCGCCGAAGGTCAGCACATAGGCGGTGATGACCCAGCTGCGTCCCGCATCGGACAGGCTCAGCTCGTCCTGGATTTTGGGAAGCGCAACGATTGCGACCGTGCTGTCCATGGTTGCCAGCAGCTGCATGCCGCCGATCGCAACGACCGCTGCGATGAAGCGCCGCGATGGCAGCCACTCAGGGGACCTGCCGCTTTTCGCCACCGGTGTGCGCTTCACCTGCTCGGGTTGCGCACGGTTCGTTCCGCCTTCTGCGTCACGTCTGATGGCGGCACGCTCTGCGTCGTTGAGAGCCGTCATAACGGGTTACCTTACAGTAATCTTAAGAACCCTTTAACCGCCGAAAGCCGCTACGGGCCCGATAACGATGATCGCCGGAGGTCGCACACCTTCGGATCGGATGCGCTCGGGCGCGTCGGTCAGCGTCGTCCGCAACGTGCGCTGCGCCGTCGTCGTGCCCTGCTGAACGACCAGCACCGGCGTTTCCGCAGGTCGGCCGCCATCCAGCAGCGCCCGGGTGAATTGTTCGATCCGCTCGACGGCCATCAGCAACACGATCGTGCCGGACATCGAGGCCAGAGCATCCCAATTTACTAACGATTCGGGGTGCCCTGGCGCAACATGGCCGCTGACCACCACAAACTCGTGCGTGATGGCTCGGTGAGTGACCGGAACGCCTGCCATGGCGGGAACGGCTATGGCACTTGTCACACCCGGCACAACGGTTACCGGAATCCCAGCATCCGTGCACGCGATCACTTCCTCGTAGCCCCGGGCGAACACAAACGGGTCGCCGCCCTTGAGCCGCACGACGAACTTGCCCTCCTTCGCCCGGTCGATGAGCACCTCGTTGATCGCGTCCTGGGCCATCGCCCGGCCGTAGGGGATCTTGGCCGCATCGATGACCTCGACGTGCGGCGGCAGTTCTGCCAGCAGTTCCGGCGGCGCGAGGCGGTCGGCGACCACCACGTCGGCGTGGGCAAGAAGCCGGCGCCCGCGGACCGTGATCAGCTCCGGGTCCCCGGGGCCGCCGCCGACGAGGGCCACGCCGCCGTGGATGACACCGGGCGTCTCGCCGGTGATCAACCCCTGCTGGAAGGCCTCGTGAATGGCCGACCGGATCGCCGCGGAGCGTCGGTGCTCGCCGCCCGCGAGCACGCCGACGGACAGGCCCTCGTATTCGAACGTCGCCGGTGTGACCGCGGTGCCTTCGCGGCCCGCGTCGGCGCGCACGCAGAAGATTCTGCGACGCTCGGCCTCGTCCACCACGGCGGCGTTGACGTCCGGGTCGTCGGTCGCGGCGATGACGTACCAGGCGCCCTCGAGATCACCCTCGCGAAAGGGCCTGAGCGTCAACGTGATTCCGTCCATCGCCTCGACGGCGGGCGTTGCGGATCGGGAGACGACCTCGATGACGGCGCCGGTCGCGACCAACAGCGGGAGGCGGCGCTGCGCAACGGTGCCGCCGCCGACGACCACGACCTTCTTGCCGGCCAGACGAAGGCCGACGAGATACGCGTTGTCTGTCGTCACCCGGCGAGCCTAGAGGTTGCGGCGGCCGCCACGAAGCGCCTCACCGCATGTGGCACTGCCGCCGGGTGGGTGTGCAGATAGCTCGCGTGGACTCCGGCGAGGACTGCGCCGTCCCGGACGGCCGCGGCCTCGTTGCCGCGGTACACCCAGCCGGGCTGATAGCTGTCGGTGAATGTGACTGCCGTGCGGTGGAATTCGTGCCCGACGGCACGCTCGCCCGCGATGTACAGCGACGAGTCGGCTGCCGCGACGGCGTCCCGGTAGCCCAGGGTCAGCCTGGCGGTGAACCGCGCCGAACCCGCTAACACCCCGCACATCGGGTAGCCGTCGAGTTCGTCGACCAGGTAGGTCAGACCGGCGCACTCGGCCTGTATGGGGGCTCCGCCTGCCGCAAGCGCCGCGATCTGTTGCCTGACGCCGTCGTTGGCGGACAGCCCGGTGCCGAACTCCTCGGGGAAACCGCCGGGCAGCACCAGGGCAGCGGTGTCCGGCGGCAACTCCTCGGTGAGCGGGTCGAACTCGACGACATCGGCGCCAGCCGCGCGTAGCAGTTCAGGGTGTTCGGCGTAGCTGAAGCTGAACGCCTTGCCCGCTGCGAGCGCCACCGTGGCGGGCCCCGACGTGCGTTCGCCCACCGCGCGCTCGGCGCTCCACGGCTCGGCGACCACATGGCCGCCCGCTGCGGCGACAACGCTGGAGAGGTCCACATGCTGGGCGACAAGCGCGGTCATCGCGTCCACAGCGGCATGCGCACGTTGACCGTGCTCGATGGCGGTGATCAGTCCGAGATGTCGTGAGGGGACAGTCAATTCGTCGATGCGGGGCAGCGCGCCGAGTACAGGTACGCCCGCATGCTCGGATGCCTGCCGGAGCACGTCCGCGTGACGCGGCGAGCCGACCCGGTTCAGGATGACCCCGGCGATGCGGGTCGATTCGTCAAACGTCGAAAACCCGTGCAGCAGTGCGGCCATGCTGTGGCTCTGCCCTCGGGCGTCGACGACGAGGATCACCGGCGCGCCGAGCAGAGCGGCCACGTGCGCGGTCGATCCGGTCGCGGGACCCGTCATGGCGCCGTCGATGCGCCCGTCGAAAAGTCCCATCACGCCCTCGACGACGGCGATGTCGCAGCCGGTGCTGCCGTGCCGGTACAGCGGTCCGATCAGTTCCTCGCCGACCAACACGGGGTCGAGATTGCGACCGGGCCTGCCCGCGGCCAACGTGTGGTAGCCCGGGTCGATGTAGTCGGGGCCCACCTTGAACGGCGCGACGCGATGGCCCGACTGGCGCAGCGCACCGATCAATCCCGTTGCCACCGTGGTCTTTCCGCTGCCCGACGCGGGCGCGGCGATCACGACGGCCGGAGTACTCATGTCATCATCCCCGCGAGCGTGCGGAAACTGCCGAAAAAAGGCGGCGTGTCGGGCGCAGACACGCACGCTCGCGGGAAGGGGCAGTCACCACTCGATACCTTTTTGACCCTTGCGGCCGACGTCCATCGGATGTTTGACCTTCGTCATCTCGGTGACGAGATCGGCGGCGTCGACCAGCGGCTGCGGAGCGTCGCGGCCGGTGATCACGACATGCTGCGTACCGGGCCGCGCGGCGAGGGTGCCGATCACGTCGTCGACGGCGATCCAGCCCCACTTCAGCGGATAGGTGAACTCGTCGAGCACGTAGAAGTCGTGGCGTTCTTCTGCCAGGCGCCTGCTGATCTCGTCCCATCCGTCGCGCGCTGCCGCCGCGTGATCGTCGTCGGTTCCGGCCTTGCGCGACCATGACCAGCCTGCGCCCATCTTGTGCCACTCGACAGGCCCGCCAACGCCGTGCTCGTCGTGCAGGCGACCGAGCTCGCGAAATACCGCCTCCTCGCCGACTTTCCACTTGGCGCTCTTGACGAACTGGAACACCGCGATGTCGAAGCCCTGGTTCCACGCCCGCAGCGCCATCCCGAATGCGGCGGTCGACTTACCTTTGCCCGCGCCGGTGTGCACGGCCAGAAGCGGAGCATTGCGGCGGGCGCGAGTGGTCAGCCCGTCATCAGGGACGGCGACTGGACGACCCTGAGGCATGCGTCATTCTCCTTGCTCAGGCGGCCGTGCGGACCACTTCGGTCAGGCTGTCCGCCCGCAGCTGCGACAGCCGAACCGCGGGCGCGCCCAAAGAGCGTGCCAGTTCCTCGGCCAAACCCAGTCGCACGAACGATGTTTCGCAGTCGACGACGACACAGGCCGCACCCTCGGCGACAAGCCGGGCCGCGGCGGCACGTGTGCGGCCCAGCGGGTCGGGGCCGCCCGTGGCACGTCCGTCGGTGAGCACCACCACGAGGCTGCGCCGCGCACGGTCGCGCGCCTTCTCCCGCACCACGACGTCCCGCGCGGCCAACAGCCCCTGCGCCAGTGGCGTTTTTCCGCCGGTGTCAAACCGTGCCAGCCTGCGCCCCGCGATATGCACCGACGACGTCGGCGGCAGCAACACCGTCGCGTCCTGCTGACGGAACGTGATCACCGCGACTTTGTCCCGGCGCTGATAGGCGTCCCGCAGCAGCGACATCGTCGCGCCGCTGACCGCAGCCATCCTGTCGCGCGCCGCCATCGAACCCGACGCGTCGACGACGAAGATCACCAGGTTGCCTTCGCGGCCTTCGCGGATCGCGCGGCGCAGGTCATCGGGCTGCGGGCGCGGACGGCCGGGCCGCTGCTGTCGGCGGGCGGCCGTCAGCAGTGTCTCGAAGACGTGCACTCCGTAGCCCTCTTCGGGTTCGGGCGTCGACGACACGACCGTGCCTGTGCGGTTACGCGCACGTGACCGCCGACCCGGCGCACCTTCACCCACGCCGGGCACCACGAGCGCCCGGGTCCGGAAGACACCGGACGGAGCAGCGCTCGGACGGGTCTTCGATGACGAATTGCCCTGCGGTGCCGCATGATCCGAATCGACGTCCGACGAACTGCCGCCACCGGGTGGCTCCGGGTCGGGTTCGGGGTCCTCCGCGAGATCATGAGTCGCCGCCATCGCGTCGTCGAGTTGCTCAGGGTCGAGCCCCGGGTCGTCGAACGGGTCCCGCCGGCGGCGGTGCGGGAGGGCCAGCTCGGCTGCCACTCTGATGTCCTCCTCGCCGACCGTCTGCGCCCCGCGCCACGCCGCGTGCGCGACGGCGGTGCGCGCCACCACCAGATCGGCCCGCATCCCGTCGACGTCGAACGAAGCGCAAAGGGCAGCGATGCGCCGTAACTCGTTGTCCGGCAACACGACATCGTCGATGCGCCCGCGCGCTTCGGAGATGCGGCGGCCCAACTCGGCGTCCTCTTCTGCGTACTTCGCGGCGAATGCGTCGGCGTCCGACTCGAAAGCCATGCGCTGTCGGATGACGTCGGCGCGAACGTCGATATCGCGCGACGCGTGCACATCGACGGTAAGGCCGAACCGGTCCAGCAGCTGCGGGCGCAGTTCACCCTCTTCGGGATTCATCGTGCCGATCAGCACGAACCGCGCCTCATGGCTGTGCGAGATCCCGTCGCGTTCGACGTGCACCATGCCCATCGCCGCGGCGTCGAGCAGGACGTCGACCAGGTGGTCGTGCAGGAGGTTGACCTCGTCGACGTACAGGACTCCGCCGTGCGCACGGGCCAGCAGCCCGGGCTTGAACGCGTGCTCCCCTTCACCGAGCACCCGCTGCAGGTCCAGCGAGCCGACCACCCGGTCCTCGGTGGCGCCGATCGGCAGCTCGACGAGCGCCGAGTCCACGTCGACCGCCGAAAGCACCTGCGCGAGCCCGCGCACCGCCGTCGACTTGGCCGTGCCTTTCTCGCCCCGGATCAGCACGCCGCCGATCTCCGGTCGCACCGCGCACAGCACCAGCGCCAGCCGCAGCCGGTCATGGCCGACGATGGCGCTGAACGGATACGTCGGCGTCACGACTGCTCGGTTTCCGTCCGGCCCCGCAGCATGGGGACGTGTGGGATCCCGTCGTCGAGGAATTCCTCGCCGTCACGGACGAAGCCGTGATGGACGTACATGTCTGCCAGATAGGTCTGGGCGTTGATGCGGCAGGCGTAGTCCCCGACCTCAGCCAGCGCGGCCTGCAGCAGTCGATTCGCATGACCGTGACCGCGCGCGGTGCGCTTGGTGCAGACGCGGCCGATGCGGAACCCCTTCTCACCGCCGGAGTGCTCTTCCATCAGCCTTAGCGTGCTGATGACCTGGCCGTCGGGCGCCTCCAGCCAGAAGTGCCGGGTTTCGCCCAGCAGGTCGCGCCCGTCGAGTTCCGGGTACGGCGTCGCCTGCTCGACGACGAACACCTCGACCCGTAGCTTCAGCAGCCCGTAGAGCGTGGCGGTGTCGAGATCTTTGGCCCAGGCGCGGCGCAGCGCAACACTCATCGAAGAGGCACCGCCGTGGCTGACACGATCCCCAGGTTATCCCGCGGGCATCGGCCCCAACCGTGCCGCCTGCCCGCGGTTAAGGTAGCTGTCGTGACTGCCTGGGAGCCCGACGTTCTGCCGGGGTACTGGCAGCAGACGCTTCCACTCGGCGCGGATCCGGACGGCGAGGGCGACCTCGTCGCGACGCTGGTTCGCGCCGGCGACCGCGAGCAGCCCGCCGGCAACGCCGTGCTCCTGGTGCACGGCTTCACCGACTACTTCTTCCACACCGAGGTCGCCGACGCCTTCATCGACCGCGGCTTTGCCTTCTACGCGCTTGACCTGCACAAGTGCGGCCGGTCCTGGCGAGAGGGTCAGACGCCGCACTACACCACCGATCTGTCCCGCTACGACACCGAGCTCGAGCGCGCGCTGGACATCATCGCCGCTGCCACCGGCGGCGCGAAGGTGCTGGTGTACGGACACTCGGCAGGCGGACTCATCGTTTCGCTGTGGCTGGACCGGCTGCGCAGCCGCGGCGCCACCGCGGCCAAGCACGTCAACGGCCTGGTGCTGAACAGTCCATGGCTGGACCTGCAGGGGCCTGCGATTCTGCGGACCGTCGGCACCGCCGCGATCGGGGCGATCTCGCGCCTCCGCAAGAAGCTGGTGGCCCGCTCGCCGACCGAGGGTGGATACGGCACCTCGCTGCATCGCGACTATCACGGCGAGTTCGAGTACGACCTCAACTGGAAGCCGGTTGGCGGGTTCCCGGTCACGTTCGGCTGGATCAACGCCATCAGGCGTGGGCATGCGCGGCTGCACCGCGGGTTGGATGTCGGGGTGCCGAATCTCATCCTGCGCTCGGACCACAGCGTGCGCGAAGTGCCCGACCCGGAAGTGATCAAGTGTGGC
>JBKPSU010000194.1:0-10972 GCA_046735135.1 Actinomycetota bacterium | reverse complement strand
GTCACGTTCGGCTGGATCAACGCCATCAGGCGTGGGCATGCGCGGCTGCACCGCGGGTTGGATGTCGGGGTGCCGAATCTCATCCTGCGCTCGGACCACAGCGTGCGCGAAGTGCCCGACCCGGAAGTGATCAAGTGTGGCGACGCCGTCCTGGACGTCGCACACATCGCGCGGTGGGCAGGATGCATCGGCAACCGGACGACGGTCGTGCCCATCGTCGACGCCAAGCACGACGTGTTCCTGTCGTTGCCCGAGCCGCGCCGGGCGGCCTTTCACGAACTGGGGACGTGGCTTGACTGGTACGCCGAGTGGTCCCGATCCCCCGACGTCTGCTCTCCATCCGACAAGAAATGACGCCAATGGAACATTTCGACATCGCGATCATCGGCACCGGCTCGGGCAATTCCATTGCGGACGAGCGGTATTCCGACAAGCGAATTGCGATCTGCGAACAGGGCACCTTCGGCGGGACCTGCCTCAACGTCGGTTGCATCCCGACCAAGATGTTCGTCTATGCCGCCGAGGTGGCCGAAACTGTCAGGGACGCAGCGCGATTCGGCGTCGACGCGACCGTCGACAAAGTCCGCTGGAGCGACATCGTCTCCCGGGTGTTCGGCCGCATCGACCCGATCGCGATCGGCGGCGGGAACTACCGGCGGTCATCGCCCAACGTCACGGTCTACGACACGCACACCCGCTTCACCGCTCCGCGGCCCGACGGCCGCTACACGCTTCGCACCGAGGCCGGCGAGGAGTTCACCGCCGACCAGGTGGTGATCGCGGCAGGCTCCCGCGCAAACGTGCCCGATGCGATCAGGGAGTGCGGCGTCGAGTACCACACCAGCGACACGATCATGCGAATCGGCGAGTTGCCGTCCCATCTCGTCATCGTGGGCGGCGGGTTCATCGCCGCCGAATTCGCCCACATCTTCGCCTCGCTCGGCACCCGGGTGTCGCTCGTCATCCGCGGCGGCACCCTGTTACGCCATTGCGACGACACGATATGCGAACGGTTCACCGACCTCGCGTCGCGCAAGTGGGAGATCCACAACCACTGCAACGTGACCGACGCCAGTCAGGACGCCGACGGCATCACTTTGACGATGGACAACGGTGCGACGTTGCACGGCGACGTCGTTCTCGTTGCCACCGGCCGGACCCCGAACGGCGACCTGCTGGACGCGGAGCTGGCGGGTGTCGAGGTGCGCGACGGCAGCGTCGTCGTCGACGAGTATCAACGGACCACCGCCCGCGGCATCTACGCGCTGGGCGACGTCAGCTCGGACTACCAGCTCAAGCACGTCGCCAACCACGAGGCCCGCACAGTCCGGGAGAACCTCCTGCTGGATTGGGACGACACGGAGTCGCTGAAGCACTCCGACCACCGCTTCGTGCCGTCCGCCGTCTTTACCGACCCGCAGATCGCGATGGTCGGGCTCACCGAAAACCAGGCCCGCGCACAGGGATACGACATCAGGTCAAAGGTGCAGGACTACAGCGACGTCGCCTACGGCTGGGCGATGGAGGACACGACCGGCATCGCGAAGATCATCGTCGACAACGCGTCGGGACAGATTCTCGGCGCGCACATCATGGGTCACCAGGCGTCATCGCTGATCCAGCCGATCATCCAGGCGATGAGTTTCGGACTGGGCGCCCAGGATATGGCGCGCGGCCAGTACTGGATTCACCCGGCGCTGCCCGAGCTGATCGAGAACGCGTTGCTCGCGCTGTGCGGCGACCCGCCGTGGCCCCCGGCCCGCAGGCACTGACCTACTGCGGCTACTGCGCTGGCGCCCAGCGCTTTTCGATCTGGCCGAATCGCCAGACCGCGAGGGCGATCAACCATGCAACGACGAACAGCCCGACGATCATGAACCCGACGAACTCGAGGTTCGCCGATCCGATCGCGGCCAGCGGACCCGAATGGATGCCGAGGCGGTCGGCAAGCAGGCCCGCCAGCAGGATCACGCCGATGACGAGAGCGACAACAACCGACAGCGCCGTCACGGTCAGGTTGTAGTACACCTTGCGCACCGGCTGCAGGAACGCCCAGCCGTACGCCCTCGACATCAGAACGCCGTCGACCGCATCAAAAAAGCTCATCCCCGCGGCGAACAACACCGGCAGCACCAGAATTGCGTACCAGGGCAGCGTGAACGCCGCCGTCCCCGCGGCCAGCACCAGCAGCGCCACCTGGGTGGCGGTGTCGAATCCCAGCCCCATCAGCAGCCCGACCGGATAGAGGTGCCAGGGCCTGCTCACCCTGCGCATCACCCTCGCGAACAGCCGCGCCAAGAAGCCGCGCTGCGACAGTTGCTTTTCCAGTTCGGCTTCGTCGAGCTCGCCTGTGCGCATCCGGCGGAACACCTTGGCGATCCCGACCGCGGCGAGCAGGTTCGAGAGCCCGATCAGGATGAGGAAGGTGCCCGCGACGAGCGATCCGACCAGACCCAGCGTCTGAACCAGCGGCGAGCCCTCGTCCTGGACCGGCCCTACGATGGCGCGCACGCCGATCGCCAGCAGGAATGCCAGACCGAACACCACGCTGGAGTGGCCGAGCGAGAACCAGAACCCGGCAGACAGCGACCGGGTGCCCTCTCCCACCAGCTTGCGGGTGGTGTTGTCGATGACGGCGATGTGGTCGGCATCGAACGCGTGCCGCACGCCGAGAAGGTAGGCGGTCACGCCGAGACCGACACCGAAGACCCCCGCCGATCCCAGCGTGATGTGCTGCGGCGCGACCCCGAACGCCAGCACGCCCCAGCCGAAAAGGTGAAGCGCCGCAACGACACCGCCCATCGCGGCAATCGTGGTCCAATCGCTTCGATCGAATCGCTTCGCGACAGGGGCGTCCAGGGCTTCCGACGGCGCGGCGACACTCACAGGCCCACCCTATGACCGCATGACATCATCTGTCTAGATGAACAGATGTTCATGTGTGGGTCAGCAACCGCCGGACTTCCGCAACCGCGCTGACAGCGGCCTCGTGGCCGTCGGCACAGGGAATCACATTGAACGCCGAGCAGCCGGCGTCGATGTAGGGCCGGAGGAAATCAGCCACCTCCTCGGGCGTCCCGTAGGGCGAATATCGCTCGAAGGGCTCGAACGGCATCTGGTAGAACGTCTGCATTCCGGCCGCGAGCGATTCGCGGGCGGCGTCGCGGTTCCTGCCGAAACCGCACCAGACGTTCATCGCGTGCCGGAAGCCTCTCGAATCCCTTCCGGCCTCCGCGGCGTGATCAGCGATCTGAGCGACCACAGAGCCGAATCGCTTGGGCGACACCCAGATACCGAGCCACCCGTCGCCGAACCGGCCTGCGCGCCGAACCGCGGCTTCGGATCGGCCGCCGACCACAATCGGAATCGGTGACGATGGTGCGGGAAGGATTTGCGCGTCGCGAAGTGTGAAGAACTCGCCGTCGAAGCTCACCGGCTTGCCCTCGCCGAGGCCACGCAGGATTTCCAGGCATTCGTCCATCCGGCGCCCGCGGGTGGTCGGGTCGACCCCGCAGATCTCGAGCTCGTGCGGGTCCTCGCCGCCGATCCCGACGCCGAATGTCAGCCTGCCGGGCGCGAGCTCGGCGATGCTGGCGAGTTGGCGCGCCACCAGCACGGGATGGCGCAACGGAAGCAGGTAGAGCGCGACGTAGCACGGCAGGTCGCGGTAGCGCGTCAACATCGAGGCCGCATCGATGAGCCCGTCGGCGCCCGCGCCGACGTGGAAGCTGACGTGGTCGCCGACGCAGACGTGGTCGACGACCGACTGCCCGATGCCCGCCAGCATCGCCTCCCGTTGTTCATACGATGAGGAGAATTGGCCGACGGGGGCGAACATCCCGACGCGCACGCCGGTTTCACTACTGAATCGTGCTTCTGCACTTGTCATTTCGGACTCCTTGTTTCAGCACCGTCGGCGCTGAAAACACCGACGTCATCCGTGTTGGGCACCGATCCTGTGCAACAGCTCGTGCACGATCTCGTCCTCGAGCCGGTAACTGACCTCGCGGCCCGCCCGGGTGGAACTGACCCATCCCTGCTGTCGAAGCACCCGAAGCGCCTGCGATACCGCGTTTTCCGATCGCCCGAGCGCCGCGGCCAGGTCCCCGACACAGATCCCTGGTGCCCGATGCAAACACAGGAGGATTTCCAGCCGATTGGGATCAGACAGCAGATCGAAGCGCACCGTCCAGCCGGCGGTATCGACGTCGGCCAGCGCCGACGACGCACGCTCGACCAGTCCCTGCTTCGCCTTGTCCACTGCTGACAATTTAATCCAGCCGCCCGGCGACGGCGGCTGGATCGCCGCCGTCCTCTGGCGCTACCGGGCGCTCTTCGTCGCGGTGACGAGCAGGTACTCGGCGTGGTACTCGGTCTTGCCGGGCTCGGTGGCCTTGTTCCACTCGGTGAGGAATGCCAGGAAGTCGCGGTCTAGCGCCGTCACCCGATCGGGATCGCCGGCGTTGAATTTGTACGCCGCGATCGTCGGCCCGTAGTTGCGCTTCCAGTACTCCCGGAACGCTTGCGGGCTCGGGCTGTGGTCGATCACGATCTTCTGCCTGCGCATCTGCAGATCGGTCACCCGGTCGCCGAACAGCTCGCGCACGTGGTCCTCGTCGCCCCACAGCGGTGCCGGGCTGGCGCCGGGCGGTGGCGGCGGCGCATACGGCTTCATCGTCTTGAACAGGTTGCCGATGAAACCCTGCGGCGTCCAGTTGATCAACCCGATGGTTCCACCCGGACGGCACACCCGGATCAGCTCGTCGGCCGCCGCCTGATGGTGCGGCGCGAACATCACACCGACCGAAGACATCACGATGTCGTAGCCGTCGTCGGCGAACGGCAGCGCCTCGGCGTCGGCTTCGGCCCATTCCAGCTCGACACCGCGCTGCGCGGCGATTTGGCGTCCGGCATCGAACAGCTCGGGCGTCAGGTCGCTCGCGGTCACGGTCGCCCCCGCCTCCGCCGCAGGGATCGCGGCGTTGCCGGAACCGGCGGCGACGTCGAGCACACGGTCACCGGCCCGAACGCCGCACGCGCGAACGAGTTCGGGTCCGAACTCGGGAATCAGCTCGGCCGCGACGGCGGGATAGTCACCGGACGCCCACAGCGCCCGGTGCTTGGTCTTGAGTTCACGGTCGATATCGACGGTGGTCATCTTCACTCCTTCACAAAGTCGATTTGACCCTCACAGCGTGCGGCGGGGGCGTTGAGCAACAGTTCGCCGATTATGAAATGTCCTGGTCAGGAGCTCCTTCCGTGCGCAGTGAGGAGTACTGTGCCAGCGCGGACCTGGCCAGCGTCACCGCTTCGGCCCCGGTCATCGGCCGGCCCTCACGCACGCCGAGACGGGCCACATCACCAGGTTCGAGCGGCGAGTCTTTGCCTGCATCGACGAGCGCGTGGTGAAGGGCCAGCGCGTCGTCGTCGGCGCCGACCCGGACGAGAAATCGCGTCACATAGCGGAGGTTGAGCCACTGCTGGCTCCAATCCCCCACCCTGTCCCAGTGGTCGATCACCTCGATGAGCGCCACGGCGGCCGTTGCGGTTTCGCCGTGTACGGCTCGGGTGGACGCCGCCTCCATCAGTGCGATGCCGTGCCACCAGAAGTTCTGCACCGACGCCGCCAGTTCGGCCGCATCGCAGAACAAGGCCAGCGCCCGGTCGGGTTGGGACTTCTTCAGCACCAGCCCAAGGGCATACCGCGCCATCGACCGCGCAGTCGGGTTCGCCGTGGCATCCGAGACCTCGACAGCTTCCTGCGCGGCGGCAACACCGTTTTCGGACGCCCGCAATGCGGCGTGGCAAATCGCCACGTAGAACAGCGTCCACACCAGACGGATCGGGTCTGCGTCGCCGCGGGCGCGGGCCATCTCCGCGTCGTAGTGCGCCAGTGCCCCTTCCGCGTCACCCTCGTACAAAGCCAGATCGGCGAGCACATCGCCCGGGTAGGCGACACGGCCGTTGCCTCTGGTGGGGACCCGGCCTTCCGCGAGGCCGGCCAGCGAGCGCGCACGTTCTGTCTCTCCCCTGTTCCACGCACCTCGGGCCGCGAAGCCGACGGCGGCGGCGTACAGCGGGTGTCCCGGCTCCGCGATCCGGACCGCTCGCTCCGCCCACTCCGAAGACTCGTAACCGATTCGCAGATGGATGAATTCGGACAGTGACGTAACCAGCCGCAGGGCGGTGTCCACGTCTTCGTCGGCCATGACATGTTCGAACGCGACGCGCAGGTTGTCGTAGTCGGGCAGCATCCGCGCGACCCACGCACCCTCGTCGGCACCGTGCATGCCCGCCGCCCCCTGCTCGGCCAGCGCGGTGTAGTACCTCGCGTGCCGCGACATACAGTCATCGACAATGTCGTTCTCCCGCAACCGATCGCGACCGAATGCGCGCAGTGTCTCCAGCACCAGGTACCGCGAGCCGCCGGTGCTCGCACGCATCTTCACCATCGACTTGTCGAGCAGTCCTGTCAGCAGGTCGAGGGTGTCGTCCTCGGTCTCCCCGTCCGCGCCGCACACGCCGTGCGCCGCTGCGAGGTCGAAGCCACCGGCGAACAGGGAAAGTCGCATGAACAGCGCCTGTTCGGCATCGGTCAGCAGACGGTAGGACCAGTCGATGGTCGCGGCGAGGCTCTGATGCCGAGGCGACGCATCCCGCGCGCCACCGCTGAGCAGCCGCAGCCCGTCCAGCCGACGGGCGACGTCGAGGCTGGTCATCGCCCGCATCCTCGCGGCGGCCAGTTCGATCGCCAGCGGAAGGCCGTCGAGTCGTCTGCAGATCTCGGCCACCGCCCCCACCGGCTCATGGTCGAGATCGAAATCGGGCCTGCCCGCCTTGGCCCGTTCGGCGAACAACATGGTGGCCTCGGCTTCGCGCAGCGGCGGGACCGGAATGATCCGCTCGCCCTCCACCGCGAGCGCCTCCCTACTCGTCGCCAGCACAACGACATTCGGGCAATGCTTGACGATCCGGTCGACCAGCCGAGCGACCGCGGGCAGCACGTGCTCGCAGTTGTCCACCACTAGAAGCATCCCGCGCGGGCGCAGGAACTCGATCACGCTGGCTTCGATGTCGAGGCCCTGCTGCTGCTGCAGGCGCAGCGCCGCCGCAACGGCGTGCGTGACGGCCGAACCGTCGTCGAGACCTGCGAGCTCGCAGAACAGCGCGCCGTCGTCGAACTGTTCCTCGAGTCGGCTGGCGACCTCGAGGGCCAGTCGGGTCTTGCCGACACCGCCGACACCGGCCAGCGTTACCAGGGGACCTCCGCCGACGGCGTCGGCGACGGCCCCGATGTCGTCCTCGCGCCCGACGAAACTCGTGATGCGCCGAGGCACGCTCATCCGCGACCGCGGGGTGACCGGGACGCTCGGTACGGGCGGCTGCACATGCTGTCCGGGATCGCCGTCGAGGATCTGCTGGTGAATTCGGCGCAGTGCCGGACCGGGATCGGTGCCCAGCTCGTCGACGAGTCGATCGCGCATCGCGCGGAATGTCTCGAGCGCGTCGGCCTGTCGGCCACAGCGGAATTGGGCCAGCATGAGTTGGCCGGCCATGCGTTCGTCGAGCGGATGGTCGGCGGCCATCGTCGCGAGCACCGGCAGCAACTCGCCGTGGCGGCCTGCCCGCAGGCCCGCGTCGTTTCGGTCGAGGGCAACCGCCAGCCGCTCGCTCTCCAGCGCGGTGCGGACGTCGTTCAGCCACGGCGTGTCCAGCGACGCGAACGGCACACCTCGCCACAACGCGAGCGCCTTTTCGAACAGCGCGTCCGCCTCGACCGGATCGGTAGCCGCGCGCGCCCGGCCGGTCAGCTGTCGGAAGCAGTGCAGGTCTATCGACTGCGGATCGCTCGTCAGGACATAGCCGCCGGGCTGGCGGGCGATCTCCGCGCCATCGTCGCCGATCACCTGCCGGAGCCGGGATAGGTAGCCGGCCAGAGAATTTCGGGCCCGGTGCGGCAGTTCGTCGGCCCAGACCCGGTCGATGAGCTGGTCGGTCGGGACGAGGCGGTTCACATCGATCAACAGCGCCACCAGCACACAGCGCTGACGGGCCGGGCCGATGTCGAGCCGCCGCCCGTCAGCGGACGCCTCGACATCGCCGAGTAGCCGGAACTCCACCGCCACGCGTACAGCCTCCACCAGGGCAGCACGCGTGTCTGGCGATCTGCACCGCCGAATCTGGCAAGCAGCTGTGAACTGCGGATTTCACGATCGCGACAGCAGTACCGAAACCCCACCCCGCACGGTTGATCCGTCAAGACAGAAGCCGGCCACGGCTCATGACGAGAGAGACGAAAGCGAGAAAGGAACTCTCATGTGTGCACAGAAACTAGCGGCGGCGATTGGTGGTCTCGCCGTTTACGGCACTGTCGCCGTGCTGTCCGCCGCCGTCGCCGCGGGGGCGCCCACCGAGACCGCCGGGGCCACGCTTCACATGTCTCCGGACGTGGGTAACCCCATCGGCTATCGGATCACGGTGAAGGGCGTCCACCCGTGAACGCACCGCATATGTCCGGCTTCGGCGCCGCCGCCATCTCAATGGCCGCGCTCGGGCTCGGCAAGCCAACGGTCTCGATTCCCGCAACGCCGGAAATTCGACGTCAGTCACGAAAAACGAGGAGAAGCAAGTGAACACACGCAAGAAGATCAGGACAGTACTGGGTGGGGCGGCGATGGTCGCATCCATCGCCGGGTTGACCGCAGGCGTCGCGCCGGCGTCCGCGGCGCCTTCGCAATCGCCGGGGTCGACGCTGTCGATCGTCGACCAGAACATCACCGGCGCCGGTAATAACAGGGTGATCGTCTATGGGGTCTATCCGATGCAGAAGCCGGACGCGGTGGGATACCTCAACAACCTGAGCGCGGGTTGTGGTGGGATGCACTACATCGTCTGGGGCGACGACGGTGGCGAGCAGTATCTGTTCGATCGCAATTACCCCGGGGTCCATGACGACATCGACGGCTTCATCAGGGCCACCGACCGCGGCCTGGAGTACCTGCAGCAGTTCGTCGTGCCTGCGAGCGTTCTCAACGAGGACAGCGACGGCACCGACGAGGTGTTCGTGCGGGCGCGGTTCGTCGACGGCGACTGCGGCAGCAGGGTCCAGAACACCAACGTGGTCAACGGCGATTTCTGACCTCCGGCCGAACCAGGCGGGCACCCGATGACCCGCCTGGTCGCCCGGTCGGTTGCGCGGGCACTAGCTGCAGCATCCGTCGCAGATACGGTCGGCCGTGAAATCCTTGACGATCTCCTGGCTGATCTGCGTCCTCACACCGCCGTCTGCGTCGATGAACTTCGCTGCGGCGTAGATCTCGTCTTGTGGGTCGTCACCCAATACTTGATCTGACGGGTCGTACCACTTCGATTTGTCCGCGTTGAGGTCGTATGCATTGATCGAGAGTTCGCGCTGGTACTCGAGTCCACTCGGACCGGCGCGTAGAAAACCGCCGCTGTCGGAATGTGCGTGTGGCACATCGAGATAGGCGATGCTGGTGTCACCCTCGTGCCCGTTGCCGTCGTCATCCTGGACGTAGTACACCATGCCGCCGGGCTTCGACGGATTGTCGTCGATGTGGATCAGGTATCCCGCGGCGTCGGCCTGTGACATCGGGAACACGCCCCTGACCGTCGCACGATAATACCCAGGCTTCCCGAAGTCCGGGCACAGGAAGAAGGTCGCGCCACTGGGTTTCGGTGCCGCAGTGGCAATTCCGATGCCGGCGGTCATGGCGACCGCGGTGCCGATAGCGGCGGCGCTTCCCACGGCCGCCGCCAGTTTTCTTGCGTTCATTGGAGTTCCTTTCACAATCTGTCGCGTACGGAATCAGTGGCAGCAGCCGTCGCAGATTCCGGAGACCTCGAAATTGCGAGTGATCGACTGGGTCACCGCGGGGCGTTCGCCGCCGTCGCCGTCCCGGAAGGTGACCACGGCATAGACTTCGTCGACATCGTCGTCGGAACCCGGTTGCTTGTAGTCCTCGTTGAAATTGGGCCGGGGAACGACCATCTCGCGCCGGTATTCAAGTCCGCCCGGGCCGGCTTGCAGGTAGCCCTCGCTGGTCGTCGCCGTGGTCGGGTAGAAGCCGTAACCGATGTCGTGGTCGTGGTCGCCCTCGTCGTCGGCCTCGAGTTGGACTCTCAGTCCGCCGGGGCCGGGGCCGCCCGGATGATCTCCGTCGTTCATGTGGATGAGGTAGCCGGCGGCGTCGGGCTGCTGCATCGGGTAGACGCCTTTCACCGTGATCCGGTAACTGCTGGGGTTACCGATGTCCTGACACATGTAGAGCATGGCCCCGTCGGTTTGGGTAGGTGCCGCCGTGGCGACGCCCGCGGTCAGGGCGGCAACGGTGCCGTAAACGGCGAGACCACCAATCACCGCGGCTAGTCTTGCTGCACTCATGAGAGTTCCTTTCTCGGCGACACGGAACGCGCGTCCCGTGCTTGCGAGATCAGACTCGCTCAAACACCTATGGCGGCCATCGGGAGAAGTTCCCTATGTTGCACCGGCGGCGCCGGTAAACGGCTTAGGTAATCAGTCCAGGAAGCCGTGCAGCAGTGCCGCCGAGCCCGTAACGTGTGCGAGCATCGCGGCGGCCGCGCCCTCGCAGTCGCCCGCGAGGATCGCGATCACGATCGCCTCGTGCTGCTCGTCGGAATGGGCGATGTTGCGCGACAGCAGCGGGATCTGATCGAGGAACCCGTTCAGCCGCATCCGGTTCTCGGCGACCAGCGGCACGAGCGACGGCGACCCGGCCGCCTCGGCGATCGCCAGGTGCAGTCGGGAGTCCAGCCGCCGGTAGTCGGCCGCGGGCGCACCACGCACGTCGGTCATCCGCGCCCACAACACTTCCCGCTCTGCGGCGGTCAGCGTCTGACTGGCCGCCATCCGCGCGGCACCGACCTCGAGGATCTCCCGCAGCCGCAGCGCATCGTCGATCTCCTCGCGCGTGACGCCCGGTGTGTCGCC
>JBKPSU010000193.1:0-7205 GCA_046735135.1 Actinomycetota bacterium | reverse complement strand
CCCGATCGCGAAAAGCACCGTCCCGACTACAACGGACACACTCCGACTCATGCGCTGCCTCCCTAGCTCTCTGTACGTCATTGTGGCGGGGATCGCACCAGTCGGGTACCCACCTTTCGACGAGCCGCGTTGTGGTTGGCTTCTGTGTTCATCGTCGAGGTAATGCTTCGGATCCCACGTTCAAAGGCAGCAAAGACCGGTTACACAAGCGGTAGCGTCATTGGTTAAGGGCTGGGCTGTCGACGGTATTTGTGGTCACGAGCACTCGCAACGACCCAGCGGCGCGGTGACGGGAGGAAACGATGAAGCGCTGTGGCGTCGGAGGACTGGGTGCCCTGCTGATAGCCGCAGGCCTGATCTTCTTGGCGCCGACGGCCAGCGCCGGCTGCCAGTACGGAGGCGCCTTCATCAGCAAGTGCGACGGACCCGTCCAGCCTGAGGGCACCTGGCAACGTTGCGTGGCAGTTGCCCGTTTCGTTCCCAGCGGCCTCAGTTCCCACCTGGTGCCCGAGAAGCACTGCGACATGATGGGTCCTGACCAGAACCCCGGGGATCTCGCCTTCGCCGACCCACTGACGCACATCGACGAGTAAGCCGGGAACCCTGTCAGGGATCCATCTCGGTCAGCACGCGTCGTAGCAGCTTGCCCGTGGCATTGCGGGGTAACTCGTCGATGAACACCACGTCGCGTGGCACTTTGTAGCGCGCCAAGTTGTTCTTGACGTAAAGTTTGATCTCTTCGACGTTCTGCGGTGCGCCAGGCTCGGAAACGATGAAGGCGCGCAACCGCTTTCCGAACTCGGCGTCATCGACACCGACCACCGCCGCATCGAAGACATCCTCGTGTTCGACGAGCAGGTTCTCGACCTCCTGCGGGAAGACATTCTCTCCGCCGGAGACGATCATGTCGTCGTCGCGCCCGTCGACGAACAGTAACCCGGACTCGTCGAAATGGCCCGTGTCGCCACTGGACATGTAGCCGTCGATGATCTGCTTGCTCCGGCCGTCGGTGTACCCCTGGAACCGCATCGCACTGCGAACAAAGATGCGGCCCCGCTTGTTGGCGCCGTGCACCCGCCGGTCGTTCTCGTCGAACAAGACCACTTCGCAGCCGATGGGCGAACGGCCAGCTGTTCCCGGAGCTCTTCTCAGGTCTTCGGGGGTGGCGATGGCGGCAAACCCACACTCGGTGGAGGCGTAGATGTTGTAGAGGACATCGCCGAACGTGTCCCGGACGCGATTGGACAACTCGGGTGTGAGCGCGGACCCGGCCATCGCGATCGTCTTCAGCGACGACGTGTCGTACTTCCCAAGGATGTCGGGGCCGAGTTCGACTATGCGGTGCAGCATTGTCGGGACGGCGACCAGCATGTCCGCCTTGTTGTCGGCAATGAGTTTGAGGGTGCCCTCCGGGTTGAAGCGCCGGGTCGTGACAATCGTGTTTCCCAACGTCGCCCCCAGCAGGTAGTGGACCAGGCCCGTGCCGTGGAAGATGGGCGAGACGATAACCATGGTTCCCTTGCGGGGAAACGGGACCCGATCGGCCAGTTCCACCGTCGCCAGCGGCGAAATCTTGCCCCGCGGTGCGCCCTTCGGCAGCCCGGTCGTGCCGCTGGTGAGGATGACGGAGCCGCCGGGCCTGCTCGGCGCAGGAAGCGGCTCGGCGGAGTTCGCCGCGACGATGTCGTCGATGGTCGGCACCCCGTTGGGGTCGGCGCCGTCGTCAACCCAGGTGAGCACACGCGGCAGCCGGGCCGGTAGCGCCTCTACCAGATCCGAGAACTCGCTGTCGAAAAGCACCCCCTTGACGTCCTCCCGCTCGCAGACCTGCGCGAACTGCGGCTTGGCGAAGCCCGTGTTCATCAGCACAAAGCGGGCCCCGAGCTTGCCGCACGCGGCCATCGCGATGATCAGGCCGCGGTGGTCGCGGCAGAGAAGGCCCACGACTGTGCCCGCAGCCATGCCCAGTTGGTTCAACCCGCGCGCCAAAGCTGTCGACATGTCGTCGACCTGCTTGTACGTCAAGGTCCCGCGCTCGTCGACCACGGCGGGCTGCGACGGGAATTTGCGCCCGCCTTGGATCGCCATCGCCGCCTGCGCGCCGTACACCCCCGCGTTTTTCGCCGTCTCCAGCGTCACGCCCAGGTTGCCCAGATCGAGGAAGCCGGTGTCATGCAAGCGCTTCACGGCGTGTGCAGTCTCGGCGAAACGACGCATTCGCTGTCGGATCAATCCAAATGTCTGAGGCATCGGGTCTCCTCGAGCCGAATTTCGCTGCAGAGTAGCAATCGTCGTCCTTGCTGGCTGAGTCCTTGCCAGATTCGTGCCCGTGGACCAAGATTCACCGGGAGCGCATTAGCTGACACAGTGTGGAGGCGCCTCCGAGGTGGAATTCGACGTCGACGTTCTGCGGAAGAAATACGCCCTTGAACGGGACCGACGGCTGCGTCCGGACGGAATCGCGCAGTACGTCGAAATCGCAGGACCGTTTGCGCGGTTCGCCGACGACCCGTGGTGCGATCCGGGTTTCACGCGTGCGCCGTTGACCGACGAGGTCGACGTCGCGATCATCGGGGCGGGCTTCGGGGGACTACTTACCGGCGCGCGGCTTCGCGAACTCGGTGTGCAGGACATCCGCCTGATCGACAAGGCCGCCGATGTGGGCGGCACCTGGTACTGGAACCGCTACCCGGGCATCGCGTGCGACGTCGAGTCGTATGTGTACATGCCGTTGCTCGAGGAGCTAGGTTATGTCCCGACCGAGAAGTACGCCAAGGGTCCCGAGATCTTCGCGCACTGCAGGCGCATCGCCGAGCACTATGACCTGTACCGCAATGCCTGCCTGCAAACCGAAGTCACCGAGATCCACTGGGAGCCAACGCTTTCACGTTGGATCATCGCGACCAACCACGGCGACGAAATCCGCGCACGGTTCGTCTCGATGGCCAACGGATACCTACAGAAGCCGAAATTGCCCGGCATCGACGGCATCATGGAGTTCGCCGGGCACACGTTCCACACGAGTCGATGGGACTACGACTACACCGGCCCCGACCTCGCCAAGCTCTCGGATAAGCATGTCGGCATCATTGGCACCGGCGCGACCGCGATCCAATGCGTGCCGCAACTCGCCAAGTCGGTGAAGCAGCTCCTCGTCTTTCAGCGCACCCCGTCGACCGTCGACATCCGCGGTAACCGCCCGACCGAGAAGGACTGGTCGACGGATTTGGCAGACGGTTGGCAGCGCCGCCGCATCGAGAACTTCCAGCTGCTGACGGCCGGCGGTGAGGCCGACGAGGATCTGGTCAACGACGCCTGGACCAGCATCGTCAAGAAGCTATTCGTGATGCGCCAAACCAGCGTCGCCGGGATGTCCGACGAAGAGCGCTTGCGCACAGTCGAATTGGCCGACTTCGCCAAGATGGAGGAGATCCGCGCCCGCGTCGACTCGATTGTTAGCGACCCTGCCACCGCGGATGCACTCAAGCCCTGGTACGGCTACTTCTGCAAGCGGCCCTGCTTCCACGACGAGTACCTGCAGGCGTTCAACCGCGACAATGTCAGCCTCATCGACACAAGGGGCCTCGGCGTCGAGCGCATCACCGCAGGCGGTGTCGTCGTCGACGGCACCGAACACCCCATCGACTGCCTGATCTTCGCGACCGGCTTCGAGGTCGGCACGGACTACTCCCGCCGAGTCGGCTTCGACATCGTCGGACGTGACGGGTTGACCCTCACCGACAAATGGCGCGACGGCATCCGCACATACCACGGCCTCAGCGCCCACGGCTTCCCCAACTGCTTCGTGCTGAGCATCGCGCAGTCCGGTTTCACCGTGAACTTCCAATACCTGCTCGACACCCAGGCCAGCCACGTCGCCTGGCTGATTGCATGGGCGCTGAACAATTCGGCGACCGCAATCGAGGCGACCGCCGATGCTGAGGCCGCCTGGGTCGACACCATCGTCAAGCGGTCTTCGGCGACCGCCGAGCGGGCGAAGTCGTGCACGCCCGGGTACTACAACAGGGAAGGCCAGGCGAACGCCAGGACCCGGCAGGGTAGCTTCTTCTTCGGCACCCCAACCGAATACGCCGACATCCTCGAGTCGTCGAGAACGGCGGGCGCGCCGGAGGGATTCACGGTTTCGTGAACCGCCGGTATCTCAGCGGTCGGATTCTTGCGTTGACCCGGCGCCGCCCTCCGCCGCGGGTGGTGATCATCGGCGCCGGCTTCGGCGGCCTTGCCACCGCGGTCGCGCTGCGGCGCAAGGGCATCGACGGCCTGACGATCATCGAACGCGCCGACGGCGTCGGCGGCACCTGGCGGCAGAACGTCTATCCGGGTGCGGCATGCGACATCCAGAGCCACCTGTACTCCTTCTCGTTCGCGCCGAACAGGGCATGGAGCCGCACGTATGCCTACCAGCCCGAGATCCTCGCCTATCTCGAGAAGGTCGCCGACGACTTCGACCTCCGGCGCCATTTGAAGCTCGGCACGTCCGTGCGCCGGATGCAGTGGATTCCCGACAGCGTGCACTGGGAAGTCGAACTTGACGACGGCGACGTCGTGGTCGCGGACGTGGTCGTCAGCGCCGTCGGATTGTTCGGTGCGGCAAGGTATCCCGACATCGACGGCATCACCGACTTCTCGGGCACGCTGATGCACACCGCGCGGTGGGACACCACCGTCGACCTGACCGGTAAGCGGGTGGCGGTGATCGGCACCGGCGCCAGCGGCGTGCAGGTGGTACCCGAAGTCGCCGACATCGCCGATGAATTGACGGTCTTTCAGCGCACGCCGCCGTGGATGGTGCCCAAGGAGGATCGCCCGTTCAGCGCCGCGGAGTTGTCACGATTCCGACAACAGCCGTGGGCGTCGCGGCGCGAGCGCTGGCGGCTGTGGAAACTGCAGCACGACAACACCGCACTGATCCCCGACCACCCGCAGCTGACGGCGGTCGAGAAACTGTCCGAGGGATTTTTGCGAAAACATGTCGCCGACGACGCGCTGCGCGACGCGTTGACGCCGCGCTATCCCTTCCGTTGCAAGCGAGTCCTGCTGGGCGAGAAGTTCTACCTCGCTCTGCAACGGCCCCATGTCGAGCTCGTGACCGATCCCATCAGCCGTGTCACCGGGACATCGATCGTGACGGCCGGTGGCCGCAGCGTGGATGTCGACGTCATCGTGCTCGCAACGGGGTTCGAAACCAGCCACTACCTATCCGGTCTCGAGATCATCGGCGTCGGCGGTGAAAGCCTGCACCAGCGGTGGGGTTCGGACCCGCAGGCCTTCCTCGGCACAGCCGTCAGCGGCTTCCCGAACTTCTTCATGCTGTACGGCCCGAACACCAACCAGGGGGCCAACTCGATCATCTACATCCTGGAGGCCGGCGCGCGTCTGGTCGCCAGTGCGGTGAGCCGACTGGCACGCGGTGGCGGCTACGTCGACGTGCGGCGCGAGGCTGAGCAGCGGTTCAACGACCAGATCCACGCCGAGCTGGACCGGTCGATCTGGACGCGGTGCGACAGCTACTACCGGTCGTCTTCCGGCCGCATCGTCACGCAGTGGCCGCACTCGGAACTCGACTACGCCAAGGCCACGTGGCGGCTCCGTCCTCGAGACTGGGTTTTCGGCGACGCCACGAATTCGTAAGGTTTACCCCGGCCCCACCAGGGGAATTTAGTTAGCTGTGTACCGTACGACTGAACAATTGCGCCACGGCGACGCCAACGTCCGCGCCGATGTTCGCCGTGTCGCCCGCTTCAGCGCGGCCGTGGCGCTGGCCGCCGTCGCGTTCCTGGCCTTCGCCGCGTTGTGGGTGAGCACCTGCGGCGGCTCGGTCGCCGACACGGTGGCCTGCGGAACCGCGCAACGGACCCTGCTCGCCCTCGGCGCCCCGGCCATCCTGGTGGCCGGCGCAACGTGGGCCTTCGTCCGCGGGTATCAGGTATGGCGCCAGGGCGGCACGTGGTGGCCATGGCAGGGGGCGGCCCTGGTTCTGACGGTCTGCATGCTCGTGATGCTCCCACTGAGCCTGCCTCCGATCGCCGGATCAGTAGTAGGAGGTTGATCAATATCCGGCCTACCAGTGGCGTTTGGATCTACCGTTGATGTATCCCTGAAACGGGTTGGCTATGGCGGAAGGAGCAGCCATGAAAAGCCCGAAAGATCCCGTCGACCACGCAAGGACGACTCGCCCCCATGCCGGCGAATCGATGACGGACACCAAGAACATGCCCGCGCTGATCGTCATCGGTGTTGCGCTGGTGTGCTTCGTGGGATCCCTGGCAGCTCATGCGACGAGCCACCACGGCACCGGAATGATGTTCGGCGCCCTTGCAGCGGCCGGACTCGCCATCGGTCTGGTGTGGCTCTACGTCGAGCACCGACGGGTGCGCAATGTCGAAGAGCGCTGGTACGCCGAACATCCTTACGCGCACCGACAGCGGCCGAGCAGCTAGTCGCCGTGAAGCAAATCCTGTTGCGAGTAGTCGTGCTACTCGGGTGTTGGGCGATCGGACTACTGGTGGCCGCGTGGGTTGTTCCCAACGTGGCGTTGTCGACGTCGGGCTTCGTCGTCGCCGTCGTGGTTTTCGCGGTCGCGCAGGCAATATTGTCGTCGTTGATCTTGAAGCTGCCCCACGGGTACGCATCGCTGCTTCTCGGGGGCAGCGGCTTGGTTTTGACCATTCTCGCGTTGAGCCTCGCGGCCAATCTGACCGACGGGCTCACCATTCGTGGCGCGCCATCGTGGTTGGCCACGACCCTCGTGGTGTGGCTCGTCACGACGATCGGGGCGATCTCACTGCCCGAGGTGTACAACCCCGAACGCGCCACCTCAACCTGACCTCTGGCATTCGTCAGGTCATGGTGGTTGGCCCGCGAGATCCGGGGCGTTTCGGTAGATTCCCTGTTGTCCGACGACGGAGGGAGACGTGATGCCAGACACGCATCGCGATCCGACAGATCACTCTCGGACCACCCAGCCGCACGCCGGCATTGTCATGAAGGACAACTTCTTCTGGCCCGGGTTGATCCTGCTGGCCGTGGCGACATTCGGGTTGATCTGCACCGTGGCGGCCGCCGCCTACCAACGGTACGAGTGGGTCACGACGACGGCGCTCATCGCGGTGCTCGGAGCGATCGCCGGTGCGCTGTGGTTCGTCGTGGAGCATCGCCGCGTCAGGCTCATCGAGAAGCAGTGG
>JBKPSU010000192.1:0-12816 GCA_046735135.1 Actinomycetota bacterium | reverse complement strand
AGCAGTCCGGCCCCGTCGCGCGAATCACACTGAACCGGCCCGATGCCGCAAACGGCATGAATCACACCATGACTCGTGAGCTGGCCGATGCAGCAAGGCGTTGTGACACCGACACGACGAAGGTCGTGGTGCTGACCGGGTCGGGCCGATTCTTCTGCGCGGGAGGCGATCTCAAGTCTTTCGCGTCCGCACCGAATCGCGGACAGCACATCAAAGGCGTGGCCGACGACCTGCACCGCGCCATCTCGACGTTCGCGCGGATGAACGCCGTGCTGATCACCGCGGTCAACGGCACCGCCGCAGGAGCAGGCTTCTCGATCGCGGTCACCGGCGACATCGTCCTCGCCGCCGAGTCGGCGTCCTTCACGATGGCCTACACCAAGGTCGGGCTGAGCCCCGACGGCAGCTCCACCTACTTCCTGCCGCGGTTGATCGGCATCACCAGGACGAAGGAGCTGATGCTGACCAACCGGGCACTGTCGGCTCAGGAAGCGTTGCAGTGGGGGCTGGTCACCGAGGTGCTGCCCGACGATCAACTGGCGGCCAGGGCCGATGAGCTGGCCACCCAAATGGCGGCCACCGCAAGCGGTTCCAACGGCGCCGTGAAGGCGCTGATGCTGTCGACCTTCGCCAGCGGACTCGAGGAGCAGATGGAACTCGAGAGTCGCGTCATCGCCGACCGCGCCGAGTCCGCAGATGGGCGCGAAGGGGTCGACGCCTTCATGGCAAAGCGCAAACCGGAGTTCAGCTAAAAGCTGTGCTCCTCGGCGGGGAAGGACCCGCTGGCCACCTCGTCGGCGTATTGCGTTGCCGCGCGATGTAGTTCCGAACCGACGTCGCCGAAGCGCTTGACGAACTTCGCCGTCTTGCCAGAGGTCATGCCCGACATGTCTTGCCAGACAAGCACCTGCGCATCGCAGTTCGGTCCAGCGCCGATGCCGACGGTCGGGATGGTCAGCTTGCCGGTGATCTGGGTGGCGAGTTCAGCGGGCACCATCTCGAGCACGACGGCGACCGCGCCGGCCTCCTGCACGGCGATCGCGTCATGAACGGTCTGCTCAGCAGCATCGCCACGGCCTTGAACCCGGAACCCGCCGAGGCCGTTCACGCTCTGCGGCGTGAATCCGATGTGGGCGATCACCGGGATACCGGCCTGCGTCAGCGTCGCGATCTGGTCGGCCACCCGCTCGCCGCCCTCCAGCTTCACCGCATGCGCGCCGGTCTCCTTGAGGAAGCGGGTCGCGGTCTCCAGCGCCTGCTGCGGTCCGGACTCGTAGCTTCCGAACGGCAGATCGGCGACCACCAGCGCATGGGGCGCGCCGCGAACCACACCGCGAACCAGAGGAATCAGCTCGTCGATGCTCACCGGCACCGTGGTGTCGTAGCCGTACACCACGTTGGCGGCGGAGTCACCGACCAGAAGAACCGGAATGCACGCGTCATCGAAGACACGGGCGGTGGAGTAGTCGTAGGCGGTCAGCATGGCCCACTTGTGGCCCTCTGACTTCCATTTATGAAGGTGATGGGTGCGGACCTTGGTCCGCGGCTTCGTTGTTTCGGCAGCACCGTAAACACTTTGCTCAGACATCGTTGTCCCTCGTGTCTGTTCGGTCGATCCTCGTGGCCCGATTGCGGGTCCCCGGGTTCGTCTGACCCTCTAAGTGTGCCACCACCTGGCAAGAAGATGAACTTCGGGTTAAGTGGATTTCCTCACATTACGATCGGCCACATGCAACGGCTCAGTGGGCTCGACGCCAGTTTCCTGTACCTCGAAACCGCCGCTCAGCCCTTGCATGTGTGCTCGATTCTGGAGCTCGACACGTCCACGATGCCGGGGGGCTATACCTTCGACCGACTGCGCGACGAACTGGCGCTGCGCATCAAGGCGATGCCTCAGTTTCGCGAGAAGCTCGCCGACAGCCGGTTCAACCCCGACCATCCGGTGTGGGTCGAAGACGAGGACTTCGACGTCGACCGGCACCTGCACCGCATCGGCCTCCCCGCGCCGGGCGGGCGGCAGGAACTGGCGGAGATCTGCGGCCACATCGCGTCGCTGCCCCTGGATCGCAGTCGACCTCTGTGGGAGACGTGGGTGATCGAGAACATCGCAGGGACCGACCCGCACGAGGGTGGCCGTCTGGCGGTCATGACGAAGGTCCACCACGCAGGCGTCGACGGCGTCACCGGGGCCAACCTGATGTCGCAGCTGTGCAGCACCGAACCCGACGCGCCCGCCCCCGATCCGGTGGAGGGTGTCGGCGGCGGCAGCGGGTTGGAGATCGCGGTCAGCGGGGCGGTGAAGTTCGCGTCCCGGCCGTTGAAGTTGATCAACGTGGTGCCCACGACGCTGTCGTCGGTCCTCGACACCGTCAAGCGGGCCCGCAGCGGGCTGGCCATGAAGCCGCCGTTCGCCGCGCCGAAGACGGCCTTCAACGCCAACGTGACGGGCCACCGCAATATCGCGTACGCCCAGCTCGACCTCGAGGACATCAAGAAGGTGAAGAACCATTTCGGTGTGAAGGTCAATGACGTGGTGATGGCACTGGTGTCAACCACGCTGCGCAAGTTCCTGGAAGACCGTGGCGAGCTACCTGATTCGACGCTTGTGGCGATGGTGCCGGTGTCGGTGCACGACAAGTCCGATCGGCCGGGGCGCAATCAGGTGTCGGGCATGTTCTCCAGCCTGGAAACCCACATCGACGCCCCAGCCGAGCGACTGAAATCCATCGCGGAGGCGAATTCCGTTGCCAAGCAACACAGCTCGGCGATCGGCGCAACGCTGCTGCAGGACTGGACCCAATTCGCGGCGCCCGCGGTGTTCGGCGTCGCGATGCGGTTGTACGCCAGCACGCGCTTGGCCGGGGCGCGTCCGGTGCACAACCTGGTCATCTCCAACGTGCCGGGCCCGCAAATTCCGCTGTATTTCCTGGGATCCGAAGTCAAGGCGATGTATCCGCTCGGGCCGATCTTCCATGGCTCCGGTTTGAACATCACTGTGATGTCGCTGAACGGCAAGCTCGACATCGGCATCGTGTCGTGCCCGGAGCTGTTGCCGGACTTGTGGGACCTCGCCGACGACTTCGAGGTGGCGCTCGACGAGCTGTTGGCAGCCGCCGGATAGACCCGTCGGAGTGGCGGTCTGCCAGGGCTGATAGGTGTTCATGGCAGCATGTGGAGCCATGAGCCTCCCGAAGACGATCGTGAGTGAGGATCGCAGCGAGGCACGAGCGAGGACCGGAGCGAGCGGGAGTCGAGGCATGAGCCTGAGAAGGGGCGTCCTTGCGGCCGCACTGGTTGTGTTGCTGGTGGCGGGTTGCAGCAAGGTCGTCGACGGCCGCGCGGTCGTCGCGGTGCCGCGGCCGGGCACGCCGATCCATTGGGTCCCCTGCGAGTCCTCGAACCCGTCGGTCCCCGTTCCGCAGGGCGCCGAATGCGGCAAGCTCTCGGTGCCGGTGGACTACACCAAGCCCGACGGCGACGTGGCGCGACTGGCGATGGTCCGGTTCAAGGCGACCGGCGACAAGATCGGCTCGCTGGTGATCAACCCTGGCGGACCGGGAGAATCGGGCGTCGAGTCGGCCGCCAACCTCGCTTCGACGCTGCCTTCGTCAGTGCGCGAACGCTTCGACCTGGTCGGGTTCGATCCGCGCGGCGTGGCAGGATCGACACCGGCGGTGTGGTGCAACTCCGACGCCGACAACGATCGCCTGCGGGCCGACCCTCAGGTCGACTACTCGCCCGAGGGGATCGCACACATCGACAGCGAGAGCAAGGCCTTCGTGCAGCGGTGCGTCGACAAGTCCGGCAAGGATTTTCTCGCCAACGTCGGCACGGCCAACGTCGTCAAGGACCTCGACGCGATCCGGACCGCTTTGGGCGACGACAAGCTGACCTACCTCGGTTACTCGTATGGCACGCGGATCGGTGGCGCCTACGCCGAGCAGTACCCGCAGAAGGTGCGGGCCATGGTTCTCGACGGCGCGATCGACCCCAACGCCGACCCGGTCGAGGAGGACCTCCGCCAGGCGGGCGCCTTCCAGCAGGCGTTCAACAACTACGCCGCCGACTGCGCGAAGGATCCAAGCTGCCCGCTGGGCACTGACCCGGGCAAGGCCGTCGACGTCTACAAGCGCCTCGTCGACCCGCTGGTGGACAAGCCCGTCAAGACACATGATCCTCGCGGGCTCGGCTACAGCGACGCGATCGTCGGCACCATCCTGCCGCTGTATTCGCCGAGCATCTGGCCCCGCCTCACCGACGGTCTGAACGAATTGAAGGACGGCCACGGCGACATGCTGCTGCGGCTGGCCGACCTGTACATGCACCGCGACCTCGACGGGCACTACGACAACGCGACCGATGTCCGCGTCGCGGTCAACTGCGTCGACGGGCCTGCGCTGACCGACCAGGCGAAGCTCATCGACAAGGATCGTCGTTACCGCGAGATTGCGCCGTTCATGAGCTGGGGCGAATTCACCGGCCACGCGCCGCAGGAGACATGCGCATTCTGGCCGGTCCCACCGACCAGCCAGCCCCACGAGATTTCCGTCAAGGGACTGCCACCGATACTCGTGGTCTCCACGACGAACGATCCCGCAACGCCCTACCAAGCCGGCGTCGACCTGGCCAAGCAACTCGGCGGAACGCTCGTCACTTTCGAGGGGACGCAACACACCGTCGTCTTCCAAGGCAACAAGTGCATCGACGACATCGCCGCCAAGTATCTGGTCGACGTGACCGTCCCGCCGCCGGACACCCGTTGCTGACCAACGGAATCGACCGCTGAGCACGCAGAGGTCTCCGAACGGTCACTGTCCGGTTGCGGCTGCGTTCGAGTCGTGACGTGCGTGCGACGATGACAGCCATGCGGTGGGCGGGGAGGAGTGGCGCGACGCTGCTGGCATGCGTGCTGGTGGCCGGCGCCGCGTGTCCCGTCGCGCACGCCACACCGGAGGGTGTGTCGACACAGACCTACGGCCAGCCGCCCGTCTGGGGCGGTTGCGAACAGTTCGTCGGCGACACCAGTAACATCCCGACGGCACAGTGCGGCACCGTGTCAGTGCCGATCGACTATGCCAATCCCCAAGGCGCACAAGCGCAATTGGCTGTCATCCGGATTCCCGCAACGGGCGATCGCATCGGTGCGTTGATGGTGAACCCGGGTGGACCGGGCGCCTCGGCGGTGGACACCGTCGCAGGCATGGGCGCAGCGCTCGCGGACACCGACATTCGCCGCCGCTTTGATCTCGTCGCATTCGACCCCCGCGGCGTCGGCCACTCCACACCGCAGCTGCGCTGCCGCACCGACGCCGAATTCGATGCCTACCGAAGGGAACCCAACGCCGACTACAGCCAGGCGGGTGTCGCCCACATCGAAGCCCTGTACCGCCAGTACGCGCAGTCCTGCTCGGAGCGGGTGGGCGATGCCTTCCTGGAGAGTGTCGGTACCGTGTCCACGGTACGTGACATGGATGTAGTGCGAGCGGCCCTCGGCGAGAACCAGATCAATTATCTCGGGTTCTCGTACGGCACGGAAATCGGCGCGGCGTATGCGGAGGCTTATCCGGACCGAATCCGGGCGATGGTGCTCGACGGAGCGGTCGACCCGAGCCTGGATCCCATAGAGGAGAACCTGCGCCAAATGGCGGGTTTCCAAATGGCTTTCGACGACTACGCCGCCGACTGCGCCCAGTTGGCCGGATGTCCGCTCGGCAATGACCCCGCGCAGTTCGTCAACCGATACCACGAGCTGATCGACCCGCTGGTGGCCCGGCCCGCCAGGACGTCGGACCCCCGCGGCCTGAGCTATCAGGACGCCATAACGGGCACCGTCAACGCGCTTTACTCGCGCCAGTACTGGAAGTTCCTGACCAGCGGGCTGCTCGGCCTGCAGCGGGGCACCGACCCCGGCGACCTTCTACTGCTCGCCGACGATTACGTGAACCGCGACCAGAGCGGCCACTACCAGAACACGCAGGACGCGTTCTACTCCATCCGCTGCGTGAACGCGCCGTTCCCGACCGACCCCGCCGTGTGGGCCGCAGCCGACCAACGCAGCCGCGAGGTGGCCCCCTTCCTCAGCTACGGGAACTTCACGGGTTTCGCTCCTCGTGATACTTGCTCGATGTGGCCGGTGCCCGCTTCGTCGACGCCGCACCCCGCGGTGTCGCCGGGCCCGGGCAAGGTCGTGGTGGTGTCTACCACCCACGACCCCGCCACGCCGTATCAGGCCGGCGCCGACCTGGCCAAGCAGATGAGCGCCAGCCTGATCACCTTCGACGGCACCCAGCACACGGTGGTGTTCAACGGCGATGCCTGCGTCGACACCGCCGTGGTGGCCTTCCTGGTCGACGGCGTGATGCCGCCCGATGGGTTGCGCTGTTAGGTCGCGGCACCTAGCGCAACTCAGGTGCAGGGGATTCCGTGTGGCCCCCCCACCCAGTGACCGGGTGGCGAGTCAATGGGCCAGGGACAAATGTTCTTGAGCTGTCCCGGATCGGGAGCCAGGTCAGGAATGACGTCGTCAACCCAGTGTCCCGGGCCCCATGGAATTCCCGGAATGTCTGGAACCCAGATCCGATCGGCTTGAGCCGAACCGGCGCCGAGTCCCAAACCCGCAGCGCTGATGGCTACTGCGAGTGCCGCCTTGCCCGCGAATTTCTTTACCTTCATGTGCGGTCTCCAATACCCCCGGCGTGGACGTTGGGTACCCGTTTCAGGGTAGGTCCGTAACCCAGAGTTGCGGGCGAATACCCTGCTAGATCTCATCGGCTCCGTAACACAGAATTAACAGCTGGTGCCTACGCTGCGGTTATGGACCGCCAGAAGGAATTTGTGCTGCGCACGCTGGAGGAACGCGACATCCGGTTCGTGCGGCTGTGGTTCACCGATGTGCTCGGATACCTCAAATCGGTTGCGATCGCGCCCGCCGAACTCGAGGGGGCGTTCGAGGAGGGCATCGGCTTCGACGGCTCGTCGATCGAGGGCTTTGCCCGAGTGTCGGAATCGGACACTGTCGCCCGGCCCGATCCGTCGACCTTCCAGGTGCTGCCGTGGACCACGAGTTCGGGCAAGCACCACTCGGCGAGGATGTTCTGCGACATCACGATGCCGGATGGTTCGCCGTCATGGGCGGACTCGCGGCACGTGCTGCGGCGCCAGCTGGCCAAGGCCAGTGACCTGGGCTTCTCCTGTTACGTGCACCCCGAGATCGAGTTCTTTCTGCTGCAACCGGGGCCCGACGACGGCACCGCGCCCATTCCCGCCGACAACGGCGGCTACTTCGACCAGGCCGTGCACGACGCAGCGCCGAACTTCCGCAGGCACGCCATCGACGCGCTGGAGCAGATGGGCATCTCGGTGGAGTTCAGCCACCACGAGGGCGCACCGGGCCAGCAGGAGATCGACCTGCGCTACGCCGACGCGCTGTCCATGGCCGACAACGTGATGACGTTCCGCTACGTCGTCAAAGAGGTAGCGCTTGGCGACGGGGTCAAGGCGTCCTTCATGCCCAAGCCGTTCGCCGAATATCCCGGCTCGGCAATGCACACGCACATGAGCCTGTTCGAGGGCGAGACGAACGCGTTCTACAGCGCCGACGACCCGCTGCAACTGTCCGACACCGCAAAGTCTTTCATCGCAGGCATTTTGGAGCACGCCACCGAGATCAGTGCGGTGACCAACCAGTGGGTGAACTCGTACAAGCGGTTGGTACACGGCGGCGAGGCGCCGACCGCCGCGTCGTGGGGTTTCGCCAATCGCTCGGCGTTGGTGCGGGTGCCGATGTACACGCCGCGCAAGGCGTCGTCTCGTCGGATCGAGGTGCGCAGTCCCGATTCGGCGTGCAACCCGTATCTGACGTTTGCCGTGTTGCTGGCCGCGGGGCTGCGTGGTGTGGAGAAGGGCTACGTGCTGGGACCGCAGGCCGAGGACAACGTCTGGAGTCTCACTCCCGAGGAACGCCGCACGATGGGCTACAAGGAGCTGCCGGGCAGCCTGGGAGTCGCGCTATCGGAGATGGAGAACTCCGAGCTCGTCGCGGAAGCGTTGGGGGAGCACGTATTCGACTTCTTCCTGCGCAACAAGCGGACCGAGTGGGAGAACTACCGCAGCCACGTGACGCCGTTCGAGCTGAAGAACTACCTGTCGCTGTAGCGGGCGGTTTCTGACCTGCGGACGTGCGATACCGTCGTTCGTATGGCCAAACCTGCGACGCAGCGACCGAAGCTGCCGAGCGTAGGCCGGCTGGGGCTGGTCGAACCGTCGGCCCCATCTGATCTCGATCGGCTCGGCTGGAACACCGACCCGCACATCGAGTTGCTGTGGTCGCTGTCGCGGGCACCCGACGCCGACGTGGCGCTGCGGACCATGGTGCGGCTGGCCGACTCGACGAAAGACTGGGACAAGCTCAACCAGGAGTTGGTCACCGACAAGGCGCTGCGCGGCAGGCTGTTCGGTGTGGTGGGTTCCTCGCTGGCGCTGGGGGACCACCTGGTTGCGAACCCGGGGTCGTGGCACCTGCTGGCGGGCGAGGTGCGCCTGCCGTCGGTCGACGAGCTACGGACGATGTTCACCGAATCCATTGGGGGCGCAAGCGATGTGCGCCCTGCCCTGCAGACCTTGTATCGGGATCGATTATTGGTGCTCGCCGCATTGGACCTCGCATCGGTGGTCGAGAACGAGCCCGTGCTGCCCTTCGTCAAGATCGGCGAGCACCTGTCGGATCTCGCCGACGCCGCGCTGGGCGCGGCGCTGTTGGTGGCGACGCGCTCGGTGTGCGGCGACGACGGCCAGCCGCCGCGGCTGGCGGTGATCGCGATGGGCAAGTGCGGCGCCCGTGAGCTGAACTACGTCAGCGACGTCGACGTCATCTTCGTCGCCGAAGAGGCGAACGCCGTCACCACCCGGGTGGCGGGCGAGACGATGCGGTTCGCATCGGAGGCGTTCTTCGAGGTCGACGCGGCGCTGCGGCCCGAGGGCAAGCATGGCCAGCTGGTCCGGACGCTGGAGTCGCATGTCGCCTACTACCAGCGATGGGCCAAGACGTGGGAGTTTCAGGCCCTGATGAAGGCGCGGCCGGCCGCCGGTGACGCGGAGCTGGGTCGGCAGTACATCGATGCGTTGATGCCGATGGTGTGGACGGCGTGCGAGCGCGAGGACTTCGTGCCCGAAGTGCAGGCGATGCGCCGACGCGTCGAGTCGCTGGTGCCCGCCGACGAACGGGCCCGCGAGCTCAAGCTCGGCACCGGTGGACTGCGCGACGTCGAGTTCGCGGTACAGCTGCTGCAGCTGGTGCACGGCCGAAACGACGAGTCGCTGCATGTGGCGTCGACGATCGATGCGCTGGCCGCGCTGGGCGCCGACGGGTACATCGGCCGCGACGACTCCGCCAACCTGACTGCGTCATACGAGTTCTTGCGGCTGCTCGAGCACCGGCTTCAGTTGCAGAGGCTCAAGCGCACGCACATGCTGCCCGATGAGGGCGACGAAGAGGCGATGCGCTGGCTGGCGCGTGCGGCGCACATGCGGCCGGACGGTCAGCACGACGCCCTCGGAGTGCTGCGAGAAGAGCTGAAGCGCCAGAGCATGCGGGTGTCGCGACTGCACGCAAAGCTGTTCTATCAGCCGCTGCTGGAGGGGGTCGGCAGGCCGGCGATGTTGACGCCGCAGGCCGCCGAACGTCAGCTCGCCGCGCTGGGATATGAAAGCCCGCAGAGCGCATTGACACATCTTGCTGCGTTGACCGGGCACACCGGACGGCGCGGCCGCGTGCAGCAGGTGTTGTTGCCGACGCTGCTGGACTGGCTGTCGGATACGCCTGACCCAGATGCCGGCCTGCTTTCGTACCGGAGGATCAGCGACGAGCTGTCCGACCATCGCTGGTACCTCTCTACGCTGCGTGACGAAGGCGCGGTTGCCAAGCGGCTGATGCGGGTGCTCGGGACATCGGCCTATGTGCCGGACCTCTTGATGCGGGCGCCGGAGGTGATCCAGCAGTACGCGGACGGGCCGAACGGGCCCAAGCTGCTCGAGGTCGAGCCCGATGGGTTGGCGCGCGCGTTGGTCGCGTCGGCAGGGCGGCATTCGGATCCGGTGCGCGCGATTGCGGCGGCACGCACGCTGCGTCGACGAGAACTGGCGCGCGTGGCGTCGGCGGACCTGTTGGGCATGCTCGAGGTGGTTGACGTTTGTCAGGCATTGACTTCGGTGTGGGTGGCCGTGCTGCAGGCCGCGTTGGAGGTTGTGATCCGGGGGAATACGCCCGACGACGGCGAGGCGCCCGCGCGGATCGCGGTGATCGGCATGGGCCGGCTAGGCGGCGGCGAGCTGGGCTATGGGTCCGACGCCGACGTGATGTTCGTGTGCGAACCGAATTCTGATGTCGACGAGTCCGCCGCGGTGCGGTGGTCGATCACGGTCGCGGAACAGGTGCGATCGCTGCTCGGCACGCCGAGCGCTGATCCTCCGCTGGAGGTCGACGCGGGTCTCCGGCCCGAGGGCCGCAACGGCTCCCTGGTACGGACGTTGTCTTCCTATGCAACGTATTACGAACAGTGGGCGCAGCCATGGGAGATTCAGGCGCTGTTACGGGCGCATCGGGTTGCGGGCGACGAGGACCTCGGCGAGCGGTTCCTGTTGATGGTCGACAAGACGCGGTATCCGCCGGGCGGAGTCTCGGCCGAAGCGGTGCAGGAGATTCGGCGGATCAAGGCGCGCATCGATGCCGAACGGCTGCCGCGTGGCGCAGATCCCAACACCCACACCAAGCTTGGCCGGGGTGGCCTCGCCGACATCGAGTGGACCGTGCAGCTGATGCAGCTGCGGTACGCGCACAAGATCCCGTCGCTGCACAACACGTCCACGCTGCAATCGCTTGACGCGATCGGCGCGGCGGAGTTGATCGCCGAAGGCGACGTGGACTTGCTTCGGGACGCGTGGCTGACGGCGACGCGCGCGCGCAACGCGCTGGTGTTGGTGCGCGGCAAGCCAACTGACCAATTGCCGGGACCGGGCCGACAGCTCAATGCGGTCGCGTTGGCCGCGGGCTGGGACACCGACGACGGCGGCGAGTTCCTCGACAACTATCTGCGAGTGACCCGTCGGGCAAAGACGGTGGTACGAAAGGTGTTCGGTGGCTGAGGGCATAGATTTCTCATTCGAGTCGATCAGCGCCGCCGAGCACGACCGATTGAAGGAGTTGTATTCACCGCTGACACAGTCGGTTCGACGACTGATTCAGGTCGGAATTTGCACCGGCGCCGACGAGGCAACCATCCGTGAGGCGCAGGCCGCGATTGAAGCCGTGGCGGACAAGCTGGAGGCGACGGTGGACTCCGCGTCGCCGCGACTTGCCGTCGATGCGCGCCCAGTGGTGGCGGGCAATCCGGTGACGGGATTCCGCAATGCGATCGCGCCACCTCTCGTCATGCACGAAGAGGCGGATGGCTTGTGGTGGAGCGAGTTCGAGCTTGGGGAGGCGTATCAGGGTCCGCCCGGATGGGTGCACGGTGGCGTACTTGCGCTGGTGCTCGACCAGCTGCTCGGGGAGGCGGCCAGCGACGGCCTGACCAAGCCGTTGTTCACGGGCACGATCACGTTGCGGTACTTGCGGGGCACGCCGTTGGGCCGGCTGAGGGCCGAGGCGGCGATTGAGCGGACCGACGGCGTCAAGACGTTCGTCAGTGGTCACATGAGCGATGGTGAAGGCAAAACGGTCGAGGCGGAGGGAATCTTCATCAAGCCGGTGTGGGCGCGGGACGCCGGGTGAAGTTTTACATCAGCATCGCGTTTCGCGAGACCAAAGAAGCGATCGAGATCGCCAAGGCTGCAGATGATCTCGGCTACGACGGCGTCGGGATTCCCGACCATGTGATCAACCTGGAGACGCTGGCGACACCGTATCCGTATACGCGTGACGGGAAGCGCCGGTGGGAGCCATTCACCGACTGGCCGGATCCCTGGGTGTTGGTCGGTGCGCTGGCGCAGGCCACAACACGCTTGAAGTTCGTGACGACGGTGTACATCCCGGCTATGCGCGATCCGTATTCGGTGGCGAAAGCCGTTGGTACGGCGGCATATTTGGCCGACGGGCGTGTAGAGCTTGGCATCGGGGTGGGCTGGTGTGAAGAAGAGTTCACGTTGATGGGCCAGCGATTCCACCGGCGGGGTAAGCGTACGGACGAGATGCTGGAGCTGTTTCGCGCGCTATGGGCGCCTGGGTGGACGGAGTTCGACGGCGAGTTCTACCAGACGCCGCGGCTAGAGATGGAGCCGACGCCGCCGAGGATTCCGATCTATATCGGAGGTTTGAGCGACATCGCGCTGCGGCGCGCGGCGCGTAATGACGGCTGGATAGGCGACTTGATTTCGACCGACCGGGCGATCGCGTCGGTGGAGCGGATACGCGAGATGCGGACAGAGAAAGGGTTGTCGATGGACGACTTCACCGTCCTGACGCCGTTGACCGACGCCTTTCTGCCGGAGCACTACGAGCGCGCTGAAGCGGCGGGCATCGACGGCGTCATCACGATGCCGTGGATGTTCTACGCCGGTCCCGAGGCGACGCTTGGCGAAAAGATCGACGGGATGAAGCGGTTCCGCAAGGACCTCGGCCTGGACGCCTGATAGCTGGCCTGGCGATCGCTCGCGTGGCAAACGCGATAATGCATTGAATCTGCGCACGCGTTAGTTCGGCGCAAAGATAGGCGTGGTTACCAGCTGTGTAGTACCTGGCTAGGCACCGGAGCCCGGCCTGCCGCTCAACGAATACCTGGTGCTAGGAGCGAGGCTTATAGCAAGCAGCCCCGGCGCCCAGGA
>JBKPSU010000191.1:0-3113 GCA_046735135.1 Actinomycetota bacterium | reverse complement strand
GGCCGCCAGCCTGCCGCCGAGGTAGAAGTTCACCGGGCTGTCGTCCTTGCGCGCGAACTGCACCGTGGCGGCGCGGCGGCCGAGGCTGATGCACGACCCCACGAACGCCTGGTCCACGGCCGCGGGCTCGGTGCCCGCGATACGGCTCAGCACGGTGTTGGCAGCCTGTGCGCCCAGCGGCCCCGCCGCCTGACAGCTCATCCGCAGCGGCTGGCCCGACGGTGCGGCGCAGTCGCCTGCGGCCACGACGCGGGCATCGTCCACGCTGGTCAGCGTCTCGTCGGTGAGCAGTCGGCCCAGCGCATCGGTGCGCAACCCGCTTGCGGCGGCCAGGTCCGGCACGCCGAAGCCCGCCGTCCATACTGTCAGCGCGCTGGGGCGCACCGCGCCGTCGGCGAAGACCACCGCATCGGCGCGGACCTCCGCGACCACGTCCTGCTCCAGCACCGCGACGCCGTGCTTGGCGAACCATTTGGCGATCGACTTGCGTCCCGGCGCGGACAGCGAGGGGGCCAGCTGGCCACCGCAGACCAGGGTGACCGTCCTGCCCTGATCGGCGAGTTCGGATGCCGTCTCGATTCCGGTGAGGCCTGCGCCGACGACGGTTACCGGGGCGTCGGGGTGAAGCTGGTCGAGTATGTCGCGCAGCCATTCGGCGTACTCGAATTCCGCGATGGGATGGGCGTATTCGATCGCACCGGGGACGGATGCAGGCACAGCGCCGGTGCTGCCGACCGCGTAGATGACGTAGTCGTACCGGATTGCGCGGCGGCCCGAGGCGAATTGCACGGTGCGGGTAGCGGTGTCGATCCTGGTGGCGCTGTCGACGACTAGTTGCACTCCTTCGCCGAGCAGCGAGCCGTAGTCGGCGGTGGCGCTTCCGGTGCCCGCGACGAGTTGGTGCAGCCTGATCCGCTCGACGAACGTCGGCCGCGGGTTGATCAGCGTGATGCCGACGTCGTGGCGTTGCCGTAGATGGTTGGCCGCCGTCGTCCCTGCGTATCCGCCGCCGATGACCACGACGTGGGTGCGCTTGCCGGTCATGTTGTCTCCTGTTCTCTCGCGTATGCCCTCAAGACACCGCGGGACGCCGAGACGTGACACAACGTGACGCGTGTCACTCCACCTGGTAGCGGGGGAAGACGCCGACCGGAGCGGGCAGCGCCGTTCCCGGCGCCAGCCGGTTGCCGATCGCCGCGAAGGTCCGCTCGTCATCGGGCTGTCCGAGTAGATCAAGCAGCTTGCCCGACGACTCGGGCATCACCGGCTGCGACAACAGCGCCGCGACGCGAACAACCTCGAGCGTCGTGTACAGCACCGTGCGGAACCGCACCTGATCCTCCGGCGCCTCGGACTTGCGCAGCACCCACGGCTCCTGTGCCGAGAAGTAACGGTTGGCCTCGCCGAGCACCAGCCAGATGGCCTCGAGTGCGTTGTTCATCGCCGGCGCGTCGAAGTGTTTGCGCACCGTCGTCAGCAGGTCGTCGCCCGCGCGGGCCAGTAACGCGCGGTCGTCATCGGTGAATTCGCCTGGCTCAGGGACGATTCCGTCGAGGTTCTTGGCCACCATCGACAGTGACCGCTGCGCCAGGTTGCCCAGCTCGTTGGCGAGGTCGGCGTTGATGCGGGTGATGATCGCGTCCTCGCTGTAGCTGCCGTCCTGCCCGAACGGCACCTCGCGGAGGAAGAAGTAGCGCACCTGATCGACGCCGAAGGTGTCGACGAGGTTCACCGGATCGACGACGTTGCCCACCGACTTGCTCATCTTCTCGCCGCGGTTGAGAACGAAGCCGTGCACAAAGACCCTGTGGGGCAACTCGATTCCCGCCGACATCAAGAACGCGGGCCAGTACACGGTGTGGAACCGGATGATGTCCTTTCCGATCATGTGCAGATCGGCTGGCCAGAACCGCTGGAACAACTCCGAGGACGTGTCGGGAAAGCCCACGCCCGTGATGTAGTTCGTCAGCGCGTCGACCCACACGTACATCACGTGATCGGGATGGTCGGGCACCGGCACGCCCCAGTCGAACGTGGTGCGGGAGATCGACAGATCGCGCAGACCGCCCGAGACGAAGCTGACCACCTCGTTGCGCCGGACGTCCGGGCCGATGAACTCGGGATGGGCCTCGTAGTGGGCCATCAGCTTGTCGGCATATTCCGACAGCCGGAAGAAGTAGGTCTGCTCCTCGGTCCACGTCACCGGCGCACCGGTTTCGGTGGCGATGCGCACGCCGTCGGCGCCGACGGTGGTCTCGCCCTCGGTGAAGAAGCGCTCGTCGCGAATCGAGTACCAGCCCTTGTACGCGTCGAGGTAGATGTCGCCGGCCTCGTTCATGCGGCGCCAGATCTCCTTGGACGCCTCATAGTGGTCTTCGTCGGATGTGCGGATGAACCGGTCGTAGGAGATGTTCAGCTTGTCCTGCAGCCGCTGGAACACGTCGGAGTTGCGGCGCGCCAGGTCCGCGGTCGGGATGCCTTGTGCGGCGGCCGTCTCCGCCATCTTCAGCCCGTGGACGTCGGTGCCGGTGAGGTAGCGCACGTCGTAGCCGTCGAGTCGCTTGAACCGCGCGATGGCGTCGGTCGCGATGTATTCGTAGGCATGGCCGACGTGCGGGTCGCCGTTGGGATAGGCGATCGCTGTCGTTACGTAGTACGGCTCGCTCATTTCCTCATCACCCTATTGTGTGGCGGTGAGCAGTACCCGTCCGGCGCCGCCCGCCCCGGAGCCATTGAGTCCGTTGGTCGACGCGCACACCCATCTCGACGCCTGCGGCGCCCGCAGCGCCGATGACGTGCGCGCCATCGTCGACCGCGCCGCGGCCGTCGGCGTGCGGGCCGTCGTCACCATCGCCGACGACCTCGACTCGGCGCGCTGGGTCACCGAGGCAGCGGACTGGGACCCGCGCGTCTACGCGGCCGTCGCGCTGCACCCGACGCGGGCCAACGCGCTCACCGACGACGCCAGGACAGTGATCGAGCGGCTCGTGGAGCATCCGCGCGTGGTGGCCGTCGGGGAGACCGGGTTGGACAACTACTGGCCTGGTCGGTTGGCCGGTTGCGCGACCGCTGCCGAGCAGCGCGAGGCCTTTCGGTGGCATATCGACCTGGCC
>JBKPSU010000190.1:0-6545 GCA_046735135.1 Actinomycetota bacterium | reverse complement strand
CTCGACGGGTTGTTGCTCAGCCCTGAGCAGGTGAACACCGTCATGGGGGCAACCGAAATGGCGGTAACCAAAACGCACAACACGATGTCTGATGACAGCGCCACGATGGAACCGAAGGAGTGCCTCGCCATCGACGGCTCGGCGCAAGCCCAGGTCTATGCCGCTAGCGGTTTCTTCGCTGAGCGCGATCAGACACTCCAGGAGGGCGATGCCTTTGCCCATTATGTCAACCAGGCAGTGGTCTTGTTTCCCTCAGCCAACCAAGCCAGCGCCTTTGTCACCGCGTCTGCCCAGCAGTGGCCGGCTTGCCACCAATACACTCACATTCAGTCAGGATCGCTGTGGTCCGTCGGACCAATGTCGAGCACCGACGGCATGCTGAGCACCATCGCGACCCAAGAGAACGCCAATACCCCCGGATGGGCGTGTGGACGGGCCCTGACCGTCAGAAACAACGTCGTTGTCGACGTCAACACTTGTAGCGCCGCACCCGCGGATTCGGCTGTGAACATTGCTAACCAGATCGCCGCCAAAGTGCCTACACAGTAGGGGCCGCTCATTTGTCCGCGAGAATCATGCGGTATTGAGAGTGCCGGGACCAATGATCATGTTGATCGTCATGGCCAAAATCACCACACCGAGCAGATAGGACGACACAGAAATGGGGTCCACCGGGCCTAATACGGAGAGGCGAGGCCCTGCGGCAAGACTTTCCACTTACTCTGAGGACATGCCGGAGGTCCAACCGGTCCTGGGGGTCGTTCGAAAGTTGGCAGGGTGCTGTCTCCTAGCCGGCGTGCTGGTGGCCGCACTGATATTCCCGATCGTCGGCACGATCGGGATGTTGTCCAACCGGGCTGCCGACGTCGTCGCCGGCGGCTCCGCGCAACTTCTCGAGGGTGGGGCCCCGCAGGTTTCGACGATGGTCGATACCGCCGGGACCCCGATCGCGTGGCTGTACTCTCAGCGCCGCTTCGAGGTGCCCACCGATCAGATCGCAAACACGATGAAGCTGGCGATCGTTTCGATCGAAGACAAGCGGTTTGCCGAACACAATGGTGTGGACTGGCAGGGCACGATGACCGGCTTGTCGGGTTACCTGTCGGGCAACCTCGACACCCGCGGCGGCTCGACCATCGAGCAGCAATACGTGAAGAATTATCAGCTGCTGGTGACCGCGCAGACCGACGCTGAGAAGCGGGCAGCCGTTGCGCTGACGCCAGCGCGCAAGCTCCGCGAGATACGGATGGCACTAACACTCGACAAGACGCTGCCCAAGGCGGAGATCTTGACGCGCTACCTCAATCTGGTGTTTTTCGGCAACGGCGCCTTTGGTGTTCAGGACGCCTCGCAGACGTACTTCGGCATCGACGCATCGCAGTTGAACTGGCAGCAGGCCGCGCTGCTGGCGGGGATTGTGCGGTCGACGAGTTTGCTCGACCCCTACACCAATCCCCAAGCTGCGCTGGAGCGGCGAAATGTCGTCTTGGACACCATGATCGCGAACCTTCCTCAGGAAGCCGTCGAACTGCGCGCCGCCAAGAACGAACCACTGGGAGTGCTTCCCCAGCCGAAGCAACTGCCGTCCGGGTGCATCGCCGCCCGCGATAACGGGTTCTTCTGTGACTATGTGCTCGAATATCTCGCGCGCGCCGGCATCAGTAAGGAGCAAGTTGCACGCGGCGGCTACCTGATCCGTACGACGCTGGATCCCAAGGTGCAAGCTTCGGTCAAATCGGCGATCGATAAATTCGCCAGCCCGACGCTCGACGGCATCGCCAGCGTGATGAACGTGATCAAGCCCGGCAAGGACACCCATCGAGTCATGGCGATGGCCAGCAACCGGGCGTATGGACTCAACAGCGACGCCTACGAAACGGTGCAGCAGCAACCGTTCTCGCTGGTAGGCGATGGTGCCGGCTCGACCTTCAAGATATTTACCACGGCCGCGGCGCTCGACATGGGTATGGGAATCAATGCTCAGTTGCAGGTGCCCGGCTTCTTTCAGGCCAAGGGCCTTGGCAGTAGCGATACGCCAGGTTGCCCGAAGGACAACTGGTGCGTGAAAAATGCCGGGAACTACCGCGGCTCAATGAATGTCACTGATGCGCTCGCAACGTCGCCGAACACTGCCTTCGCGAAGTTGATCCAACAAGTCGGCGTTCCGCGCGCGGTCGACATGGCGGTTCGTTTGGGTCTTCGGTCCTACGCGCTGCCCGGAACCGCGCGAAGCTACGACCCGCAGAGCAACGAAAGCTTGGCCGACTTCATCAAAAGACAGAACACCGGGTCGTTCACTTTGGGTCCTTACCAGCTCAACGCGCTCGAAATGGCGAACGTGGCGGCAACTCTGGCCTCCGGCGGCGTGTGGTGCCCTCCCACCCCGATTGACAAAATATTCGACCGCCACGGAAACGAGGTGCCATTCGACAGTCAACCGTGTGACCAAGCAGTTCCCGAGGGACTTGCCAACACGTTCGCGAACGCGCTGAGCAAGGACGATCAGAGTCCGGGCACCTCGGCTGGCGCGGCCGCTTCGGTAAATTGGACCCTGCCGATGTCGGGCAAGACCGGTACCACCGAATCGCATCGATCGTCGGCTTTCGTCGGCTTCACCAATCAGTACGCGGCGGCGAACTACATCTTCGCTGACTCCAGCGACCCGACCGGCATCTGTTCGTTCCCCTTGCGCGCGTGCGGAAGCGGTGACCTGTACGGCGGCAACGAACCCGCCCGCACGTGGTACGAGGCGATGAAGCCGATCTCGACCGATTTCGGCGAGGTGCACCTTCCGCCGACAGATCCGCTGTATGTCGACGGCGCGCCGGGCGGCCGAGTGCCCGATGTGTCCGGGCTCAAAGTCGATGAGGCCCGTCAGCGCCTCAAGGATGCCGGCTTCCAGGTCGCCGACCAGACGACATATGTAAACAGTTCAGCTTCCTACGGCACGGCGGTCGGGACGACCCCGAGCGGTCAAACGTTCCCCGGGTCGATCATCACGATCAGCGTCAGCAACGGAGTACCGCCTCCACCCCCGCCACCTCCCGTCGATCGTTCGCCGGTTGACTTACCGAATGGAGGTCCTCCCGAGGTTGGCTCGACGGTCGTGGAGATTCCAGGATTGCCTCCGATCACCGTGCCGTTGCTGGGGCCGCCTCCCCCGCCGGTCGAGCCGCCACCGCCCTGACGCCTATGGCGCAGAAGGTGTTCCGAGCTATGCGGCCAGCGATGGGTTTCCGACGCCGATGGTGATCCGTGGGGATGCGGCGGGGTCAAGCCAGTTCAGCATGGAACGCATCTCGTCACGGCCGATAGCCACACATCCCCAAGTTGGACTGCCATCGGTCACGTGTAGAAAAATCCCCGATACCCGTCCTGGAATGCGTTGCGGGTTTACCGCGATGTTGACGGCGTAGTCATAGACGGGACCAGAGTCGTAGAGGTTTTCCGCGATTGACGAGGGACTGCCGGATCGTCGCACGTGAGTGTTGTAAGTAGGAGATCCGGCCTCCTCGTCCCACCAGTCCTGGTCAGTGGCCTGGAAGTAAGGCAGCTTGGTACCCGGATTGGGCTGGCGACCGAAGGCCTGGTCGAACGCGAACGTTCCCACGGGGGTGCGGTGGACGCCGTCAGCGGGGGCGCCGACGCCGAGTTCGCCCACCTTGGCGGCTATCGGTCCTAGGACCACCTTCCATTGTTGACCGACCCGCTGAAAGGCGGTGAGGGTTCCTGCTGTCGAGTTCGCGGTCGGCACCCCCACGACGATCCACTGCGCTGGCTGGCCGGCGGGGGCCACAGTGGGATCCGCCACCGCAGGCACGGTGAGCGCCAGACTCAACAACGCCAACGCGAGTTGTCCCGCCACCAAGGTCGATAATTTCGACGCGCGGGCCGCCCTCAGCAGGGCAACACCGCGGGATCGGCGAGCAGTCGGCCCCATTCATGGCGCGCGGCCGATTGCGCGGCGCTGAAGTTTTCCGGTGATCTATCGCCGCCGCAGGTCAGATGAACGAGCCCCCACGCCATGGCGCATATGGGCACCCGGTGGCGTTCAGCGGCGACGAGCAACTCTTGAAACGCTGCATCCGAACGACACCGCCGAAGTCCGATCAAGATTCCCAACGCGGTGTCGAGCATGCGCCCGCCCTGCGGGTCCGGTGAGATCTGGGAAGGAACCCACTCTCCTGCCATATCGTTCCTATCTGCTCTGATGACCGCACCCATGCGTGAGATCGACGTGCCTGACAAAGGCTCCTGTGCCTGCCCTGGTCTTCAGAGCCCGGCCGCGTCGGGAGCGCGCTTAGCTCATTTTGTGCCAGCCAGCGGTTGGAACCAGCCCGCGGAACGCATCGGTATGCAGCCGTGATCGCCCTGCGACAGCACCGTGGCCCCCGCTCGACCGAGCGCCCGGATACCTGCCCGCCGGCGCTGGCGCGTTAGGCGGCTTCGGCGGTGGGAACCCCGGTTTGACGGACAATATGTGAACTGTGGATGGGAAATGACGATGGGCGTGTGGGAAGACGCGCTGAAGGAAGCTGCGGCACAGCGCTACGCCGAAGTGCAATCGCTTCAACTTCAGCGAGCGCAAGTAGGCGATCAGGCGCGCGCCCTCGCCGAATTCATCGACGGCATGGATCGTCTGCAAATCCCCCCGCGGCGTCAGCGCTTCCTTGTATTGAAAGGGTCCCCGCCCGGGAAATACCGCGCGTCACGCTTGCACAAGATTGTCGGCTGGGACATCGGAGCAAGTGCGGTCGTCACACCCGATGGGTCGGTCTACGACATGAAAAACCAAGACCAGGAGCCTTGCGATCTAAGACGACCTCAAGTGTTTTCGCTGACGAGCGACCGCACGCAGTCCCTCTCTGATCTGCTCGACGAAGCACTAAGGCATGCGATGCAAGACCGCTAGGTCACCGCAATCCGAACGAGTTCCACGCAGCGCGGCTAGTGTTCATTTGCTTCGTTAGGAAGGACGATCGGATGACTGAGATCACCTCCACCAACACAGCGTCGTCGCAGATCTGGCCGTCATTGCGGGTCGACGAGTGGACCGCCACCCGTGACACGCTGCATATGTGGACCCAGATCGTCGGCAAGATCCGACTTGCAAATGCGCCGATGGTCAACCACTGGTGGCAGGTCACCCTCTACGTCAGTCCGAGAGGCTTGGCCACATCCGCGATTCCGCACGAAGCGGGCGTCTTCGACATCGAGTTCGACTTCATCGAGCACCGCCTGCACATCCGATCCAGTGACGGCGACGCCCGCCAGATCGTGCTAGAGCCTAAGTCGGTCGCCGATTTCTATGCCGAGACGATGGGTGCACTCGACGAGCTCGGCATCCCGGTGCAAATTCGCGCGAGGCCCAATGAGGTCGATCCCGCGATCCCGTTCGCCGACGACCACACGCACGCCTCCTACGACGCGCACGCCGCGCATCTATTCTGGCGCCAACTCGTGTCGGCCGACCGCGTCATGCACGAGTTCCGCTCGTATTTCATCGGCAAGGTCAGCCCGGTGCACTTCTTCTGGGGCGCCATGGATCTGGCCTGCACAAGGTTCACCGGCCGCACCGCGCCCAAGCATCCGGGAGGGGCTCCCAATTGCGGTGACTGGGTGATGGTCGAGGGCTACTCCCACGAGTTGAGCAGCTGCGGTTTCTGGCCGGGCGGTGGCGACGAAGGCGCTTTCTACGCATACGCCTATCCCGAACCGAGCGGCTTCGCCGACTACCGGGTCGTGCCCGAGCAGGCCTTCTACAGCACCGAAAATGGCCAGTTTCTGCTGCCTTACGAGGCCGTGCGGACCGCCGCCGACCCAGACGGCACGCTTCTGGAGTTCCTACACACCACCTATCGGGCGGCCGCTGAATGCGCCAACTGGGACCGGGCCACACTCGAAGTCGACCCGCACCGGTGGGATGGAAAGCGTTGACTACCAACAGGATTGAGGTTCTACGCCGCAAACCTCGGCGGTAGGTCGTGCTGGCGGACGTTGCCCCTCGGCGGCTCGATCTTGGTTTGCGTAGTTTCTTGACCCGCCTGCGCGTAGGCCTTGGCTCTTTCGATGGCATCGTCGATCACCGCGGGCGTGTCCCCGATCCCGCGCGGTTAATACCCACGAATGAGAAGCCAGGGCTGTGAATCCCGCGAGATCACGACCAGGAATGCTATTTCGCGGGTACGCCGCCGCCGGATACCAGGAATTACCCCCTTAGGGGTGTAACGACACCCCCTCAGCGGGGGTTGACTGGCATCAGCGTCGAGCAATCGCTCGACCCCACCGGAGGGGTCACGGCCATGATCGTCCTGAAAAAGAAGAAGAGCGGGACCGGACACCACGGCCAATTCGAGGCGCGGGAAACGTGGAACGACCGCATCGTGGTGTTATCGGTCGGAGTCGCGGTTGACCTCCTGAGCGCACCTCGGTTGACCGAGGCGATCCGTTATGCACTCGCGATGGCGCCGGCCGGCCTCATCGTCGACCTCACTGAGGTGGAGTTCCTGGCCTCGGTCGGAATGAGCGTTCTGGTCGACGCGCAG
>JBKPSU010000189.1:0-5206 GCA_046735135.1 Actinomycetota bacterium | reverse complement strand
GATCCCCGAAGCGGATCATCGCCATCGCGCTGCTGGTGATGGTGGGCACGGGCATCTTCGGCATTCCGGTCACCAAGAGCCTGTCCGCAGGCGGTTTCCAGGACCCGACATCGGAATCGGCCCAGGCCACCAAGATGCTGGTCCATAAGTTCGGCCAGGGCGATATGCAACTCCTGATCACCGTGACGTCCGACGGTGGCGCGCAGAGCCCCGAAGCGCGGGCGGTCGGCACCGATATCGCCGGCCAACTGCGGGGGTCCCCGTATATCGCGAACGTGACGTCGGCGTGGACCGCCCCTCCGTCAGCCGCCCCGGCCCTGGTGAGCAAGGACGGCAAGACCGGGCTGATCGTCGCGGGCATCACCGGCGGAGAGAGCGCGGCACAGAAGCACGCCAAGGAGTTGACCGAGCGGCTCGTGCACGACCGCGACGGCGTGACCGTGCGTGCGGGCGGTGAGGCGATGATCTATGTACAGATCAACGGTCAAACCGAAAAAGATCTACTGCTGATGGAATCCATCGCGATCCCGTTGAGCTTCCTGGTGCTGGTGTGGATATTCGGCGGCCTACTTGCGGCCGCACTGCCGATTGCGGTCGGCGGCTTCGCGATCCTCGGATCGATGGCGGTATTGCACGCGACCACCTACGTCACCGACGTGTCGATCTTCGCCCTGAACCTCTCAGTCGCCATGGGTCTGGCGCTGTCTATCGACTACACGTTGTTGATCGTCAGCCGATACCGGGACGAACTCGCCGCCGGCTCCGAACGCGACGAGGCGCTAATCCGCACGATGGCGACGGCGGGCCGAACCGTGCTGTTCTCGGCATTGACGGTCGCGCTGTCGATGGTGGCGATGGTGTTGTTCCCGATGTACTTCCTGAAGTCGTTCGCTTATGCGGGCATCGCGGTGGTCGCATTCGCCGCCGTCGCGGCGATCGTGGTGGCACCGGCGGCGATCGTGCTGCTGGACGATCGGCTCGACGCCTTCGATGTGCGGCGCCTTCTGCGCCGGATGCTCGGGCGGCCGGAGCCGACACCGAAGGCGGTCGAGGACACCTTTTGGTACCGGTCGACCAAAATCGTTATGCGCCGGGCGATTCCGATCGGAGTCGCGATCATCGCGCTGCTGCTCATGTTGGGTGCGCCTTTCTTGGGCGCGAAGTGGGGCTTCCCCGACGACCGCGTGCTGCCCGCATCGCTGTCCGCCCGCGAGGTCGGCGACCAGCTTCGCGACGACTTCGCAGTCGACTCGGCGAGGAACGTGACCGTTATCATTCCCGATGCGAGCGGGGTGACGCCGGAGGATCTCAGCCGATACGCCGCGGACCTTTCCCGGGTTCCCGACGTGTCGTCGGTTTCTTCACCCGGGGGGACATTCGTCGACGGTGCACCCGCGGGACCGCCGTCGGCCGCAACCGGATTGAAGGATGGCAGCGCATTCCTGACCGTCGGCAGCAATGCACCGCTGTTCTCCGACGCGTCCGAGACACAGCTCGACCGGCTGCGGTCGGTGAGTACGCCCGAGGGCAAGGCGGTGAAGCTGACCGGCACAGCGCAGATCAACCGTGACAGCTCCGTGGCGATCACCGACCGGTTGCCCATCGTGCTCGCTGTGATCGCGGCCGTCACGTTTGTGCTGCTGTTCCTGTTGACCGGTAGCGTGATCCTGCCCCTGAAAGCGTTGGTGCTCAACGTGTTGTCGTTGACTGCGGCGTTCGGTGCTCTGGTGTGGATATTCCAGGAGGGCCATCTCGGCGCGCTCGGCACGACGCCGACCGGAACCCTCGTTGCCAATATGCCGGTGCTGTTGTTCTGCATCGCGTTCGGCCTGTCCATGGACTACGAGGTGTTCCTGGTCAGCCGGATTCGTGAGTACTGGCTGTCGCTTGGTGCAAAGTCGCGGGCGGACAACGACGAAGCCGTCGCGCTGGGCCTGGCGCGCACGGGTCGAGTCGTCACCGCGGCGGCGCTGTTGATGTCGATTTCGTTCGCTGCCCTGATCGCCGCCCAGGTGGCCTTCATGCGGATGTTCGGCCTCGGGCTGACATTGGCGGTACTCGTCGACGCAACCCTGGTGCGGATGGCGCTGGTGCCCGCCTTCATGCACGTGCTCGGCAGATGGAATTGGTGGGCGCCGAAACCGTTGGCGCGCCTGCACGAGCGCATCGGCATCAGCGAGTCGTCCGACGACCTGATTCCGCCGGAGGAGAAACGGGAGCGGGCCACGGTCTCGGCGACGGACGGTAGTTGACGTGGCGATTCAGCCGGCAGAATCCGTCGTAAGGCGACGGCGTGCACCGCGCGGATCGGGTGAACAGCTGCGAGACGAAATCCTCGACGCCACAACTGAATTGCTGCTGGAAACCGGGCACGCCAAGGCGGTGTCGATCCGGTCGGTGGCGCAGCGGGTCGGTGTCACGCCGCCGTCGATCTATCTGCACTTCGCCGACAAGGACGCACTGCTGGACGCGGTGTGCGCGCGGTATTTCGAGAAGCTGGACGAGGAGATGCAGCGGGTGTCAGCCGATCAGCCATCGACCGTCGAGGTGCTGCGCGCCCAGGGCCTGGCCTATGTCCGGTTCGCCACGCAGACCCCCGAGCTGTATCGCATCGCCGCGATGGGCGAGGGCAGGCCGGGCAGCGACATCGACATGACGTTGAACAGCTCCGCGTTTCAGCACCTTCGCAACTCGGTGGAGGTGCTGATAGCCGAGGGGGTGTATCCGCCCGGCGATCCGACCACAGCCGCGTTGCAGTTGTTGACCGCCGCCCATGGCGTTGCGGCGCTTCTGATTTCAAAGCCGTATCTGCCATGGGGCGATGTCGAGGAATTCGCTGACCAGACATTGTCGGCGGCGTGTTTGGGCCACATTGTGCTCGGGCTCGTCGAGGACGACGACGCGACACCGCAGCAGACCGTCGATTGGCTGCTGAACCGCCCGAAGGAAAGGAAGCCGTGACCGACACCGACGACAGCGTCGACAACCCGTTCTTCGCCAGGCTGTGGACCTTCCTGTCCAGTCACGAAACCGAGGAGATTAAGCGGCTGCGCACGGAGAACCTCGCAGGCCTGTCCGGCCGTGTGCTCGAAGTCGGCGCGGGGACCGGGACGAATTTCGCCTATTACCCCGCGACGGTGACCGAAGTGGTGGCCGTCGAGCCGGAGCGACGGTTGGCACCGCGGGCCCGCGACGCGGCAGAGAAGGTTTCCATTCCGGTCTTGGTCACCACCGGCACCGTCGAGTCGTTCTTACGGGATTCACGGCCCGAGCCGTTCGACGCGGTGGTCAGCTCGCTTGTGCTCTGCTCGATTGACGATCCGGACACCGTTCTGCGTCAACTATTTTCGCTGGTGCGCCCGGGCGGCGAACTGCGTTATCTCGAGCACATGGGCAGCGCAGGGGTTCGGGGGAGGCTGCAGAAGTTCGCCGACGCAACTGTGTGGCCGCGGTTGATGGGTAACTGCCACACCCACCGCGACACCGAGGCGTCGATAGTCGGCGCGGGCTTCGCGGTGGACAGTACGCGCAACGAGCCGGCGCTTCCCGCGTGGTTCCCCACGCCGGTCGCGGAGTACACCATCGGCCGCGCGACCAGGCCGGCCGCCTAGTGATTTCGGCGTGCTGAGTTGCGCTCTGCGCAACCAGCCACGCCGAAATCGCGGAAATCAGCCGAGGAGGGATGGAAGGCGCTGCAACAGTCCCGGTAATGCGCCCGCGGCCGTTTCGCGCACTGTTGCCGTCGCGGCGGTCGACAGCGGCGTGCGCTCGGGATTCACCTCGATGACCGGAATGCCGTTCGCCAGCGCCAGTTCCGGCAGGCCGGCGGCGGGGTAGACGATCGACGACGTCCCGACCACGACGACGACATCGGCGTTGGCCACCGCATCGACCGAGTTCTGCCACGCGGCCTCGGGCAGAGGTTCACCGAACCACACCACGTTGGGCCTGATCAGGCCGCCGCAGGTGCACTTCGGCGGCTCGACTGCCTCGACCGGCTCCGCCATGTCGGGCAGGGCGCCGAGGTATTCGCGACCGCAATGGTCGCAACGGAATTCGAACAAGCTGCCGTGCAGGTGGTACACGCGCCCACTACCCGCCCGTTCGTGCAGGTTGTCCACGTTCTGGGTGACGACGTGCACGTCGGCGTGGTCCTCCCACGCTGCGACGGCCCGGTGGCCGTTATTGGGCTCCACCGCCTGCATGAGGTAGTGCCGCCACAGATACCACGCCCAGACCCGTTCCGGGTGCGCCTGCCAGCCCTGTGCACTCGAGATTTCATACGGGTCGACTTTCGCCCATAAACCCGTCTCGACGTCGCGAAACGTCGGCACTCCGCTCTCTGCGGAGATACCTGCTCCGCTGAGCACAGTCACTTGCACATCACCAAAGTAGCCGGTGATGGGTGATACTAGGCACGTGGCCGATTTGGGGGAATGGGTCCGAGGAGACCCGCAGGCGAGTAAGCCGCTATTCGACCAGCTCAGAAGCCAGATCATCGACGGGATACGCGATGGTCGGCTGCCTCCGGGCACCAGGCTGCCGACGGTGCGTGAACTCGCCGGTCACCTGGGCATGGCGGTGAACACCGTGGCCCGCGCATACCGCGAGCTGGAGTCGGCTGGGATTCTCGAAACACGTGGGCGCTTCGGCACTTTCGTGGCGCGCAGCGATCCAGCCGATGCCGCCATGGCGACCGCCGCGCACACCTACGCGACCGCGGCGAAATCGTTGGGCATTGAGAAAGACGAAGCGCTCAAGTACATCGATGCGGCGTTCGGCTAACCGAACTCGAGCAGGGTCACGACGGGCCGTACCGGGTCCAGCAGCGGAATCCGCTGCATCGTCCACATCAACGTGCTCAGCACCTTGCCACGTCCCCGCGTCATCGGCAGGTCGTGCACGGCGCGGATGCCGGGGACGGTGTTGGTCAGGTCTGCGATGTCCGATGGCGACAATATGAACGGCATCGGCGGCACGCGGTAGCGCAGCGACGTGCGCGAGCCGCGGCGCATCCAGGCGGCGAACAGGACCGGCGGCAGATCGAACATCATCTGTCCGCCCGGAAACCGCTTCGCGCATTCGGCGATCAGCCCGAGGGCCTCCTCGGGCTGCAGGTACATCAGCAGGCCCTCGCTGGTGATGAACACTCCGTCAGACGGGTCCACCCGGTCCATCCAGCTGTAGTCCAACGCCGACTGCGCGC